>NZ_JBHFKZ010000007.1:0-140313 GCF_042879375.1 Photorhabdus sp. RM323S | reverse complement strand
GCATAATTTTTTGATGTGATTACTCTAAAAGGGCATCAACTGATGCCCTTTTTGTACGTTGTTTATAAGAACCTATCTCATCAATAGTTGTTTTTAATTATTGGTGAGATAGGCTCTGATACAACGAATTGGCTATATATCTCTCAGATATACAATGTCATACTGAATTATGGTGCCAAGTCAGATACAATCACTCAAATTTTTTGGTTCGGTCTGATTTGTTTTGCTCTTGCGAGGCAAGCTGGCTATCTATTTAAATCATAGTTACAGGTTGGTTTATGAGTGCGAATAGCGATGCTCAAGAAAGCAGGCGCGGTCTTGAGGTAATGAAATGGCTATTAGTGGCAGCTTTATTAACAGTTGCTATCGTTGGTAACTACCTTTATCGGGAGTATAGCCTTCCTTTGCGCGCGATAGCGGTTGTTGTTATTGTTGCTCTTGCGGGAGCGGTTGCGCTCTGGACAGCGAAAGGTAAAACCACACTGGCCTTTGCTCGTGAAGCCCGCGTTGAAATGCGCAAAGTCATTTGGCCAACTCGCCAGGAAACGTTGCACACAACTTTGATTGTGGCAGCCGTGACTGCATTGATGTCTTTGATCCTCTGGGGTCTTGACGGCATCCTGGTGCGTTTAGTTTCATTTATTACAGGCCTGAGGTTCTAAGATGTCAGATTCCCCAAAAAAACGTTGGTATGTCATACAGGCATTCTCCGGGTTTGAAGGTCGTGTTGCACAATCTTTACGTGAACATATCAAACTACATGATATGGAAGATTCTTTTGGCGAAGTGATGGTGCCAACAGAGGAAGTTGTTGAGATTCGTAGCGGCCAGCGTCGCAAAAGTGAACGCAAATTCTTCCCTGGGTATGTGCTGGTACAAATGATTATGAACGATGCAACATGGCATCTTGTTCGCAGCGTACCACGTGTCATGGGTTTTATCGGTGGCACATCTGACCGTCCGGCACCAATCAGTGATAAAGAAGTTGATGCAATTATGAATCGCCTTCAGCAGGTTGGTGATAAACCGCGGCCAAAAACATTGTTCGAACCAGGCGAGATGGTCCGTGTCAGCGATGGCCCATTTGCAGACTTCAATGGTGTTGTGGAAGAAGTCGACTACGAGAAAAGCCGCCTGAAGGTATCGGTTTCTATCTTTGGTCGTGCAACACCTGTTGAGCTGGATTTCAGTCAGGTAGAGAAAGCTTAATTTTTAGGCGTATCTTTTGCCGGCTTGCAATAGGCGTGAAATTAACATACAATTTCGCGCCTTTTGTTTTTAGTGGCTTGGCCTGAAAAGGCGGGGCTGGAATAACAGGGAAGCCTTTTAAATAGGCGATATCACCCACATAGAGGAAATTATCAATGGCTAAGAAAGTACAAGCCTATGTCAAGTTGCAGGTTGCAGCTGGTATGGCTAACCCAAGCCCTCCAGTAGGTCCTGCTCTGGGTCAGCAGGGTGTTAACATCATGGAATTCTGTAAGGCGTTCAATGCTAAAACTGATAGCATTGAAAAAGGTCTGCCAATTCCTGTTGTGATCACTGTTTATTCTGATCGCTCTTTCACTTTCGTGACTAAAACCCCACCAGCCGCTGTTCTGTTGAAAAAAGCTGCGGGTGTTAAATCGGGTTCCGGCAAACCGAATAAAGAGAAAGTTGGTAAAGTAACCAGCGCTCAGATTCGTGAAATTGCTGAAACTAAAGCTGCGGATATGACGGGTGCTGACGTTGACGCAATGATGCGTTCAATCGAAGGTACTGCTCGTTCCATGGGCCTGGTAGTGGAGGATTAATCGATGACTAAACTGACCAAGCGCATGCGCACAATCCGTGAAAAAGTTGATGCAACTAAACAGTATGACATTAACGAAGCCGTTGTTCTTCTGAAAGAGCTGGCAACTGCTAAATTCGTAGAAAGCGTTGACGTTGCTGTTAATCTCGGCATCGACGCTCGTAAATCTGACCAGAACGTACGTGGTGCAACCGTACTGCCTCACGGTACTGGCCGTTCCGTTCGCGTAGCTGTATTTACCCAAGGTGCAAACGCTGAAGCTGCTAAAGCGGCTGGCGCAGAACTGGTAGGTATGGAAGACCTGGCTGAACAGGTTAAAAAAGGCGAAATGGACTTTGACGTTGTTATCGCATCTCCAGATGCAATGCGCGTTGTTGGCCAATTAGGTCAAATCCTGGGCCCACGTGGCCTGATGCCAAACCCTAAAGTGGGTACTGTAACGCCTAACGTTGCTGAAGCTGTTCAGAATGCTAAAGCGGGTCAGGTTCGTTACCGTAACGATAAAAACGGTATTATCCACACCACCATTGGTAAAGTTGACTTCGACGCTGACAAACTGAAAGAAAACCTGGAAGCTCTGCTGGTTGCATTGAAAAAAGCAAAACCATCTTCTGCTAAAGGTATTTTCATCAAGAAAGTTAGCTTGTCCACGACTATGGGCGCAGGTGTAGCGATTGACCAGTCTGGTCTGAGCGCTTCAGTTTAATTTGAACTGAATGTGATTACCGCTTTACCTTGGCGTCAGATTTGTCTAAAATTTGGCGCCTTATGTTTGGTTGGTAGATTATTTATTGGCTAAACAAACAATTTTCGGTTGGAGCTTGGCCTAATCCAAGCCCCGTCCAAGACCGCAGGTGTAAGTAATTACTTAATATCCCTGCGTAGACGGTGACAGAGCCAAATGAAATTTATTTCTGGATTCTGCTCACCGTGTTTTAGAGCTCAGACACCGTTGGTGTTGTGAGTGATGTGAGTTCCGGGTACTTCCCGGTTAATCCAGGAGCAAGAAGCTAATGGCACTAAATCTTCAAGACAAACAAGCGATTGTTGCTGAAGTCAGCGAAGTAGCCAAAGGTGCGCTGTCTGCGGTTGTTGCGGATTCTCGTGGCGTTACTGTAGATAAAATGACTGAACTGCGTAAAGCAGGTCGCGAAGCTGGCGTTTATATCCGTGTTGTTCGTAACACACTGATCCGCCGTGCTGTTGAAGGTACTGAATATGAGTGCCTGAAAGAAGCGTTTGTTGGTCCAACCTTGATTGCTTTCTCTAACGAACATCCGGGCGCAGCTGCTCGTCTGTTCAAAGAGTTCGCGAAAGCGAATCCAGCATTCGAGATTAAAGCAGCAGCCTTTGAAGGTGAGTTTATCCCTGCGGACAATATTGACCGTTTGGCAACACTCCCAACTTACGAAGAAGCAATCGCACGCCTGATGTCAACCATGAAAGAAGCCGTTGCCGGCAAACTGGTTCGTACTCTGGCTGCGTTACGCGAGTCACGCGAGCAGAAAGAAGTAGCTTAATTGCCGATTTCCTTTGTTGCTTTTTAACGTATAAATTATTTCTGAATTTTAGGAACACTTGTTATGTCTATCAATAAAGAACAAATTCTGGACGCAGTTGCAAGCATGTCCGTTATGGACGTTGTTGAACTGATCACTGCAATGGAAGACAAATTCGGCGTTTCTGCGGCTGCGGCTGTAGCTGTAGCAGTAGCTGCTGAAGCTGTTGAAGAAAAAACTGAGTTTGACGTTGTGCTGTCTGCGATTGGCGGCAACAAAGTTGCTGTTATCAAAGCAGTACGTGGCGCAACTGGCCTGGGTCTGAAAGAAGCGAAAGATCTGGTTGAAAGCGCTCCAGCAGTACTGAAAGAAGCTATCAGCAAAGATGATGCTGAAACACTGAAAAAATCTCTGGAAGAAGCAGGCGCTTCTGTTGAGATCAAGTAAGTTCAGCGTTAAGTTAGCAGCCTGACTTTAGAGGCTGACGGCTGGTGATTAAAAAATCACCAGCCTTTTTGCGCTGTAGGGCATTAGTCGCATTTCCACTGTTTGGCTACTAATTAACCCCTAAATACTTTTTCCTATTGACGACTTAATATACTGCGTTCTCAGCTACGATCCACTCGGGTAGCTCGGTAGTAAGGTAGCGCAATGAAATGATTTAAGAGTAATAGCAATGAGTACTACGGAAAATAATTCAATTTTCTGTTCGAAAAAACAGTGTCGTAAAGAGCTGTCCTTTAGGGCGGACAGAGTGGGTCACTGATCAGCGAGCTGAGGAACCCTATGGTTTACTCCTATACCGAGAAAAAACGTATTCGTAAGGATTTTGGTAAACGTCCACAAGTTTTGGATATACCTTATCTCCTTTCTATCCAACTTGACTCGTTCCAGAAGTTTATCGAGCAAGATCCAGAAGGCCAGAATGGTTTAGAAGCGGCATTCCGTTCTGTATTCCCAATTCAGAGCTACAGTGGCAGTTCGGAGCTGCAATACGTTAGCTACCGTCTTGGTGAGCCAGTGTTTGATGTGAAAGAGTGCCAGATTCGTGGTGTCACTTATTCTGCACCTCTGCGCGTTAAACTGCGTCTGGTCATCTATGAACGCGAAGCACCGGAAGGCACAGTCAAAGACATCAAAGAACAAGAAGTCTACATGGGTGAAATTCCACTCATGACTGACAACGGTACTTTTGTTATCAATGGTACTGAGAGGGTTATTGTCTCCCAGTTACATCGTAGTCCTGGTGTATTCTTTGACAGCGATAAGGGTAAAACTCATTCATCCGGTAAGGTGCTGTATAACGCGCGTATTATCCCTTACCGTGGTTCTTGGTTAGATTTCGAATTCGATCCAAAAGATAACCTGTTTGTACGCATTGACCGTCGCCGTAAATTGCCGGCAACTATTATTCTGCGTGCAATGGATTACAGCACTGAAAACATCCTGAATCTGTTCTTTAGTAAGACTGTTTTCGCAATTCGTGACAACAAACTCCAGATGACACTGGTGCCAGAGCGTCTGCGTGGTGAAACAGCTTCTTTTGATATTGAAGCAAACGGCAAAGTTTATGTTGAAAAAGGCCGTCGTATTACCGCACGTCATATCCGCCAGTTAGAAAAAGACGAAGTGAACCGCATTGAGGTTCCTGTTGAATACATTGCGGGTAAAGTTGTTGCAAGAGACTACATTGATACCAATACAGGTGAAATTATCTGTGCGGCTAACATGGAACTCTCTTTAGATCTGTTGGCACGCTTAAGCCAGGCTGGTCATAAATCTATCGAAACCCTATTTACCAACGATTTGGATCACGGTGCATATATCTCCGAGACTCTTCGTGTTGACCCAACCAATGATCGTTTGAGCGCTTTGGTTGAGATTTATCGCATGATGCGTCCTGGTGAGCCGCCAACTCGTGAAGCAGCAGAAAATCTGTTTGAAAATCTGTTCTTCTCAGAAGATCGTTATGATCTTTCTGCGGTTGGTCGTATGAAATTCAACCGTTCACTGAGCCGGGAAGAAGTTGAAGGCTCTGGTATTCTGAGTAAAAATGACATCACTGATGTTATGAAGAAACTCATTGATATCCGTAACGGTAAAGGCGAAGTCGACGATATTGACCACTTGGGTAACCGTCGTATCCGCTCCGTAGGCGAAATGGCAGAAAACCAGTTCCGTGTTGGTCTGGTACGTGTTGAGCGTGCGGTTAAAGAGCGTCTGTCTTTGGGTGATCTGGATACCCTGATGCCTCAGGACATGATCAACGCTAAACCGATTTCAGCCGCAGTGAAAGAATTCTTTGGTTCCAGCCAGCTGTCTCAGTTTATGGACCAAAACAACCCGCTTTCTGAAATCACTCACAAACGCCGTATTTCTGCGTTGGGCCCGGGTGGTTTGACCCGTGAGCGTGCAGGCTTCGAAGTGCGTGACGTACATCCAACTCACTATGGTCGTGTATGTCCAATCGAAACTCCGGAAGGTCCGAACATCGGTCTGATTAACTCATTGTCTGTTTATGCGCAGACTAACGAGTATGGTTTCCTTGAAACCCCATACCGTCTGGTTCGTGATGGTGTTGTGACTGATGAAATCCATTACCTGTCTGCGATTGAAGAAGGTAACTTCGTTATCGCACAGGCAAACACCGTATTGGATGATGAAGGTCACTTCGTTGAAGATCTGATAACCTGCCGTAACTATGGCGAATCCAGCTTATTCAACCGTGAACAGGTTGAATATATGGACGTTTCCACTCAACAGGTGGTTTCCGTCGGTGCTTCCTTGATCCCATTCCTGGAACACGATGACGCAAACCGTGCATTGATGGGTGCAAACATGCAACGTCAGGCTGTTCCTACTCTGCGCGCTGATAAGCCGCTGGTAGGTACAGGTATGGAACGTGCTGTAGCGGTTGACTCAGGTGTAACTTCTGTTGCTAAACGCGGTGGTGTGGTTCAGTACGTTGATGCATCCCGTATCGTTATCAAAGTAAACGAAGACGAAATGTATCCGGGTGAAGCGGGTATTGATATCTATAACCTGACTAAATACACCCGTTCTAACCAGAACACCTGTATTAACCAAATGCCATGTGTTTCTCTGGGAGAACCTGTGGAACGCGGTGACGTACTGGCTGACGGTCCATCCACTGATTTGGGTGAGTTGGCGCTGGGTCAGAACATGCGCGTAGCGTTCATGCCGTGGAATGGTTATAACTTCGAGGACTCCATCTTAGTTTCTGAGCGTGTTGTTCAGGAAGATCGCTTTACAACTATTCACATCCAGGAACTGGCTTGTGTATCTCGTGATACCAAATTAGGGCCTGAAGAGATCACCGCTGACATTCCTAACGTGGGTGAAGCCGCGCTCTCCAAACTGGATGAATCCGGTATCGTTTATATTGGTGCAGAAGTTACCGGCGGTGACATTCTGGTTGGTAAAGTGACACCTAAAGGTGAAACTCAGCTGACGCCGGAAGAAAAACTGCTGCGTGCTATCTTCGGTGAGAAAGCGTCTGATGTGAAAGACTCTTCTCTGCGCGTACCAAATGGCGTATCCGGTACGGTTATTGACGTACAGGTATTTACCCGTGATGGCGTCGAAAAAGACAAACGTGCCCTGGAAATCGAAGAGATGCAGCTGCGTCAGGCTAAGAAAGACCTGACAGAAGAGTTGCGGATCTTTGAAGCTGGCTTGTTCGCCCGTATCCGTTCTGTCCTGATTTCTGGCGGCATCGAAGCTGAGAAATTGGATAAGCTGCCTCGTGAACGTTGGTTAGAGCTGGGTCTGGCGGATGAAGAAAAACAGAATCAGTTGGAACAGTTGGCTGAACAGTATGACGAACTGAAAACTGAGTTCGAGAAAAAACTGGACGCTAAACGTCGTAAGATCACTCAGGGCGATGACTTAGCACCGGGTGTGCTGAAAATCGTTAAAGTTTATCTGGCGGTTAAGCGTCAGATTCAGCCTGGTGATAAAATGGCGGGCCGCCACGGTAACAAGGGTGTTATCTCTAAGATCAACCCGATTGAAGATATGCCTTACGATGAAAACGGTACTCCGGTAGATATCGTACTGAACCCACTGGGCGTACCATCACGTATGAACATTGGTCAGATCCTGGAAACTCACTTGGGGATGGCTGCAAAAGGCATTGGTGACAAGATCAATGCGATGCTGAAACAGCAGCAGGAAGCAGCCAAACTGCGTGAATTTATCCAGAAAGCTTATGACCTAGGTGATGAAACCCGTCAAAAAGTTGATCTGAACACTTTCTCTGATGAAGAAGTTATGCGTCTGGCAGAAAACCTGAAAAAAGGGATGCCAATTGCAACACCAGTATTTGATGGTGCGAAAGAGAAAGAAATTAAAGAACTGCTGAAACTGGGTGACTTGCCAACTTCTGGGCAAATTACTCTGTTTGATGGTCGTACTGGTGAGCAATTCGAACGTCAGGTTACCGTTGGCTACATGTATATGCTGAAACTGAACCACCTGGTGGATGACAAAATGCATGCTCGTTCAACCGGTTCGTACAGCTTGGTTACTCAGCAACCGCTGGGTGGTAAGGCGCAGTTCGGTGGTCAACGCTTCGGTGAGATGGAAGTGTGGGCATTGGAAGCATATGGTGCTGCATACACCTTGCAGGAAATGCTCACCGTCAAGTCCGACGATGTTAACGGCCGTACCAAGATGTATAAAAACATCGTGGATGGTAACCACCAGATGGAACCTGGTATGCCGGAGTCCTTCAACGTATTGTTGAAAGAGATCCGCTCTCTGGGGATTAACATCGAGCTGGAAGACGAATAAACCGTATTCCCGCTGGTACTGCCCTGAATGGATATGACGGGCAGTTTACCAGCCAGTGGTTGCACTGGTCATAGGGGAGAGTGGCATGGGCCATTTTCCTGACAGGTCTAACTCCGACAGGAGCCATTTCGTGAAAGACTTATTGAAGTTTCTGAAAGCGCAAACTAAGACCGAAGAGTTTGATGCGATCAAAATTGCTCTGGCCTCACCAGATATGATCCGTTCGTGGTCATTCGGTGAAGTGAAAAAGCCGGAAACTATTAACTACCGTACGTTCAAACCTGAGCGTGACGGCCTTTTCTGTGCCCGTATTTTCGGACCGGTGAAAGACTATGAGTGTTTGTGTGGTAAATACAAACGCTTAAAACACCGTGGTGTAATTTGTGAGAAGTGTGGCGTAGAAGTTACCCAGACTAAAGTTCGTCGTGAGCGTATGGGTCACATTGAACTGGCTTCTCCAACGGCACACATCTGGTTCCTGAAATCATTGCCATCCCGCATCGGTTTGTTGCTGGATATGCCACTGCGTGATATTGAGCGCGTACTGTACTTCGAATCCTATGTGGTTGTAGAAGGCGGTATGACCAGCCTGGAGCGCAGTCAAATCCTGACAGAAGAACAATACCTGGATGCACTGGAAGAGTTCGGTGATGAATTCGATGCGAAGATGGGCGCGGAAGCTATCCAGTCTTTGTTGAAAAATCTCGATCTGGAAAATGAGTGTGAAACTCTGCGTGAAGAGTTAAATGAAACTAACTCTGAAACCAAACGTAAGAAGTTGACCAAGCGTATTAAGTTGTTGGAAGCATTTATTCAATCTGGTAACAAACCAGAATGGATGGTTCTGACCGTTCTGCCAGTTCTACCGCCTGATTTACGTCCACTGGTTCCATTGGATGGCGGCCGTTTTGCCACGTCGGATCTGAACGATCTGTATCGTCGTGTTATTAACCGTAACAACCGTTTGAAACGCCTGCTGGATCTGGCTGCGCCGGATATCATCGTTCGCAACGAAAAACGTATGTTGCAAGAAGCGGTCGATGCCCTGTTGGATAACGGTCGTCGCGGTCGTGCAATTACCGGTTCTAACAAACGTCCTCTGAAATCCCTGGCTGACATGATCAAGGGTAAACAAGGTCGTTTCCGTCAGAACCTGCTGGGTAAACGAGTTGACTACTCTGGTCGTTCTGTAATCACTGTAGGCCCTTACCTGCGTCTGCATCAGTGTGGTCTCCCTAAGAAGATGGCACTGGAACTATTCAAGCCATTCATCTATGGCAAGCTGGAACTACGTGGTTTAGCGACGACGATTAAAGCAGCCAAAAAGATGGTTGAGCGTGAAGAAGCGGTGGTATGGGATATCCTGGATGAAGTGATCCGTGAACACCCGGTTCTGCTGAACCGTGCACCAACACTCCACCGTTTGGGTATTCAGGCATTCGAACCAGTTCTGATCGAAGGTAAAGCGATTCAGTTGCACCCACTGGTGTGTGCGGCATATAACGCCGACTTCGACGGTGACCAGATGGCTGTTCACGTACCGCTGACACTGGAAGCCCAGCTGGAAGCGCGTGCATTGATGATGTCCACCAACAACATTCTGTCTCCTGCGAGTGGTGAGCCAATCATCGTGCCATCTCAGGACGTTGTTCTGGGTCTGTACTACATGACCCGTGACTGTGTTAATGCTAAAGGCGAAGGCATGGTACTGACCGGGCCTAAAGAAGCAGAACGCGTATACCGCGCAGGTCTGGCTTCTCTGCATGCCCGTGTTAAGGTTCGTATCTCAGAAGAAGTGAGAGACGGCGAGGGTAATATCACCACTAGCACTGGTTTGGTTGATACTACCGTTGGGCGTGCAATCCTGTGGATGATCGTCCCAAGAGGTCTGCCTTACTCACTGGTTAACCAACCATTGGGTAAAAAAGCGATCTCCAGAATGCTCAACACTTGCTACCGTGTGATGGGCCTGAAACCAACCGTTATCTTTGCTGACCAGATCATGTACACCGGGTTTGCCTACGCTGCACGTTCAGGTGCATCTGTTGGTATTGATGACATGGTTATCCCAGAGAAAAAAGCGGGGATCATTACAGAAGCAGAAGCAGAAGTTGCTGAAATTCAGGAACAGTTCCAGTCTGGTCTGGTAACAGCTGGCGAACGTTATAACAAGGTTATCGATATCTGGGCCGCAGCAAACGAGCGTGTTGCTAAGGCGATGATGGAAAACCTGTCCACTGAGACAGTCATTAACCGTAACGGTGAAGAGGAGCAACAAGTCTCCTTCAACAGCATCTTTATGATGGCTGACTCCGGTGCGCGTGGTTCTGCTGCTCAGATCCGTCAGTTGGCGGGGATGCGTGGCCTGATGGCTAAACCAGACGGTTCCATTATCGAAACACCAATCACTGCGAACTTCCGTGAAGGCTTGAACGTACTCCAGTACTTCATCTCAACCCACGGTGCTCGTAAGGGTTTGGCGGATACCGCACTGAAAACGGCAAACTCCGGTTACCTGACCCGTCGTTTGGTTGACGTTGCGCAGGATCTAGTTGTTACAGAAGACGACTGTGGTACTCACGACGGTATTCTGATGACGCCGGTTATTGAAGGTGGTGATGTTAAAGAGCCACTGCGTGAGCGTGTACTAGGTCGTGTAACGGCAGAAGATGTTCTGAAACCAGGTACCGCAGATATTCTGGTTCCACGTAACACATTGCTGAATGAAAAATGGTGTGATCTGTTAGAAGAAAGCTCCGTTGACAGCATTAAAGTGCGTTCCGTTGTAAGTTGTGAAACTGACTTCGGTGTTTGTGCGAACTGCTATGGTCGTGACCTTGCCCGCGGACACATCATCAATAAAGGTGAAGCGGTTGGTGTTATTGCGGCGCAGTCAATCGGTGAGCCGGGTACACAGTTGACGATGCGTACGTTCCACATCGGTGGTGCGGCATCCCGTGCGGCAGCGGAATCCAGCATTCAGGTTCGTAACAAAGGTAGCCTGAAACTGTTTAACGCGAAATCCGTTACCAATTCCGCAGGTAAGTTGGTGATTACTTCCCGTAACACCGAACTGTGCCTGATTGACGAATTCGGCCGTACTAAAGAAAGCTATAAAGTGCCTTACGGTGCAGTATTGGGTAAAGGTGATAGTGAAGCAGTTAATGGCGGCGAAACCGTTGCTAACTGGGATCCACATACCATGCCAGTGGTCAGTGAAGTCTCCGGTATCATCCGTTTCGCTGACATGGTAGATGGTCAGACCATTACCCGTCAGACGGATGAGCTGACAGGTTTGTCTTCACTGGTTGTTCTGGATAGTGCAGAGCGTACTGGTAGTGGTAAAGACTTGCGTCCGGCACTGAAAATCGTTGATGCCAAGGGTGACGATGTATTGATCCCAGGTACTGATATGCCTGCTCAATATTTCTTGCCAGGCAAAGCAATTGTTCAGTTAGACGATGGTGTCAGCATCTCTGCGGGTGATACGTTAGCACGTATTCCTCAGGAATCCGGCGGTACGAAAGATATTACCGGTGGTCTGCCACGCGTAGCCGACCTGTTCGAAGCACGTCGTCCGAAAGAGCCTGCAATCCTGGCTGAAGTTAGTGGTATTGTCTCCTTCGGTAAAGAAACCAAAGGTAAACGCCGTCTGGTTATCTCCCCGTTAGATGGTGGTGATGCTTACGAAGAGATGATCCCTAAATGGCGTCAGCTCAACGTATTCGAAGGTGAAGTTGTTGAGCGCGGTGATGTGATCTCCGATGGTCCAGAGTCTCCACATGACATCTTGCGTCTGCGTGGTGTTCATGCGGTTACCCGTTACATCACCAACGAAGTTCAGGAAGTTTACCGTCTGCAAGGGGTTAAGATTAACGATAAACACATTGAGGTTATCGTTCGTCAGATGCTGCGTAAAGCAACCATCGAAAGTGCAGGCAGTTCCGAATTCCTGGAAGGCGAACAGGTTGAATATGCCCGGGTTAAAGTGGCAAACCGTAAGCTGGAACAGGAAGGTAAAGTCCCTGCAATTTATGGACGTGATCTGTTGGGTATCACCAAAGCGTCTCTGGCGACTGAATCCTTCATCTCTGCGGCATCGTTCCAGGAAACGACCCGCGTGTTGACAGAAGCGGCGGTTGCGGGTAAACGTGATGAATTGCGTGGCTTGAAAGAGAACGTCATCGTAGGTCGTCTGATCCCAGCCGGTACGGGTTATGCTTACCATCAGGATCGTATGCGTCGTCGTCAGTTGAATGAACCGTCAGAAGCACCGCAAGTGAGTGTCGATGAAGCAACTGCAAACCTGGCAGAACTGCTGAATGCCGGTTTTGGTAGCGATAAGAAGTAATTCTGTAGAGCAGCACCATAGCTAATTAAATGCCCTCCTTTTCGGAGGGCATTTTCAGATTGTTGACCAAGTACTGGTTTTTATCCGGTATTTTGTTTTAATCAAATTCCGTTCACCATGTTAAAAACACTCTCTCCCCAAACTTTTCCTCCTGAAAAAAGTGCGCTTGAAGAGCGTGTTTCTCACAAGAGCAGTTGCCCTGATATTATGGATTATTTTGAGTCTGTTATAAGCTATAAATAGCAGGAATAAATCTCTATGCGTTTATTTTACATTTACCTAACCTGTCATAACCATTTAAAAACGAAAATAGAGGGAGATTAAAGATTTTATATAAAAGCGGATTTAACTTAATAAATGTACTTTTCAGATAGATCGTGAATTGCGTTTTATCGAAGTCCATTAAACATTAGCAGAGAGTTGAAAAGAAATCAGTATGTGAAAGAATATGATTTTAATAGGCCGATTTTAAGGTGTTTTCTCGCTGTTATTTTACGAAGAAATCTATAGAAAATACTGCAATAAAAAAGTGATAAAACGGTTAATTTTTCAGGATTTAAGCGATGAAAAAGATATTGATTATCCGAAAAAACAAAGGGTGGCGATTTATTAAAACTGCTTAGGATTGCCGGTAAAACAGCGTCAGTAAAGATAGAAAGTGGATATGGTTAACGTTGGTTAAACATAAAACACGATATTCTATAATGATTAAACTTAATAAAAAGCAGATGTTAAAAGTGGTAAAAAAAACCGTTAAAACTCTATATTGATTAAAACCATAACTTTTAATCACAGTTTAAAACCTGCTCATTATAAAGCTTATCAGTGAAAAATAATAAACAAAAACTGGTTTTATTAATGTTTATTTATAACCGATGGAAAAAGGGTAAATAAAAAATGAATTGGTTAATCAGATAATCTATTTTGCAAAATAAACGGTTTTAATAATTTTTCAACTGGGGAATGAATTTTTTCATAAACCAACTAAATCATCAATTGTGAAAAGTTGAAAAAAAGACATCCCCGAATAAATGATTTAACAGAATGCAAAATGAGTTATTTTAAACATTATTATGTTGCATTTTTTATGCAAAACCATGATGCTTTAAATACTCCTGTTTAAACTTGATTTACATTGCTTTAATCCGTTTAATAGCGTTGCTTTTCTACGGTTTGATTTAAACCATTCCTCTTTTTATACCTTTAATGTGATTTAATGATAAAATCAATTTATATCGTTATTTTTTCACGCTATTTTCGCGTTCTGTTAACACTTAAATACCTGTCCAACCGTTATTCCCTTTCTGGCTGATTAATCTGCCAGACCTTTTATCATCGTTGATGCAATCAGGCGTTAATGCCCTCCTTTTCGGAGGACATCTATTTTGCGTTAAACAAACTAATAGTACATTTAGTACATTTACCATAGCCAACATAGGTAAATGGTTTATCCCTTGTTTTTGAGACTGTTGATAAACGTTTCTCGTGCAGTTGAGGATCCAAGGCGTTCCGCTTCCTCAAGCAGATTCAACGCTTTATCAATATTGCCGTTATTAATTTCCTTTTTAATTGCATCACTGAAATAACGTTCTGTGTCGCTCAGGACAGGTTTGGTTTTCAGTGGTATGCGCTGGGTTGCGGTAGCTTGTGTTGACCCAACAACGACTGGCTCCGGTGCCGGGCCTGATAAGACTTGACCAATAGTGATGTTGCCGGCATTTTGTTCCGATTTCACTTTCAGCTTCAACGTACCGGTTTCTGTATGACGAGCAACGGGATCTGGAATGGCAGGAACGGCGTTGCCGACTCCTTGAGCGTAAGCTTTGGCTGGATCAATCATTTGTGTCGATTTTTGCAAATCGGTACGAGTGGTGTAGACCAGTACATAAATTTGCTGCTGCCCCAATGCTGGCGTCAGCTTTAATGTGCCTTCCAACCGATCTGTGGACATCACCCCTGGACGTTCATACGGAAAATAGTCACTTGGATAAAATGCAGCGGGGTGTAATCCCTGATCAAGCACCAGAACATTCGGTGCGTAAACTTGTTTATCTTGTACTAAACTGCTCAGCATAATGTCCAGTGAGCCCCGGTTTGCCGGAATTGCGAATGCAGCTATCGGCCCTTGGATATTTCCTTCATTAAGGTGCTGGGATGTGGCATTAAGGATAATGGTCTGTGTACCGCCGGCGCTAATCGGCTGCCAGTTTAGTTTTTGCAGTGCTGCTGTTGAGAGGGAAGGTGCAACAATATCTTGAGTTGTGGTTGCCTTAGTTGTTGTAGTGATAGGTGTTGCGTAGCTTATCAGAGGAGCTGTGCTACAGAGTAAGGCACTAAGACAAAATGAGATAAGTTTGGTTTTCATTTCTTACCCTTGTTCGGTTGAAAAAAAGAGACTGATATCCACGGGCAAAAGGCATATCAGTCCAAGGCGCTAAAAGTGGCTAAATAATCCGGTTGATCTAAAACCAGCAGTTTTTAATAGCATTACCACCAGGCTTCGAATTGTGCACCAAAGGTGAATTCATCATCGTTGCCACGGCTGAATTTATGTGTTGCTGTATCGCTGTAAGCCATGCCATCAATGTAGCCGTCGTTTTTATTCGCGTTTTTATTCGCATTACCCCATTTTTCATCCCATTTGGCATAGGTGACGAACAGACGGATAGCCGGACGAGACCAAATGCTATCACCAGCCTGCCATTGTTGGGCTAGGGTGATTTTGTATTGATCGTTAGTGTCATTGGTACGCTGGGATTTGACGTTATCATAGCCAATGTCCATCAGGGTGCTCATCGTTGGTGTCCATTTGTACATTGGACGCACACCAACGGTATACCATGTGTTGCCGTTGTTGTTATCACGGTCAGTATCCTGATACATCGCCACATACATGAGATCCCATTTTTCTGCGAGATTAATCGCACCATGATTCAGGATCCGTAGCATATGACCATCATTGTTTACGCTGGCACCTTCAGAGCGACCACTGTTGGAGGAGGTCATGGAATCGGTTGCATACTGAACGACAAATTTGTTAAATCCTCCTAATATGCTCTGTATATGCTCGGCGGTAAACATGAAACCATCTTTGGAAGCATTACGGTCAAGATGGTAGTGGTCTCGTGCATTGGCGCGCCCATAGTCAAAACCAAGCTCCAGGCTACCGCCTGGGTTAACTTCCAAGCCAGATAGACGTATATCGAAGACATCATTGGAAGTGGAGATTTCGTCACGCTGACCAGCAATCCAGCCATGAGAACCACCAGATTCGGTATTGCGGGTAACAGCCAGAGAGAGCTTACTAAAGCCGAGGTCGATATCTTGCAGGCCAGCGCCCGGACCAGAGATATCCCAATAGTAGAAATCGATCATATGCACGTCATGGCGCTGGTAGAAGCGTTTACCTGCCCACAATGTTGAGCCGGGTAACCAGTCGATGACGTTCTTCGCCTGGACATTGACTTCACGGAAAGCAGGATCGGTGGATTCCCAATCTTTTTCTTGCGCCACGGAATAGGCTACGTTGGTATCGAGGTAGAAGCGCTTATCGCCGTCTTTCCATAGCTCCTGACCCAATTTAAGTTCAGCATAGGTTTCACATTCATTACCTAAACGATATTTGCTCTGTGCACCGGTGCTTTGGAAACACTGTTGCTCGCCACCGCTGCCGGTCCAGCCAATACCAGAACGGGCATAGCCGTGGAATTCTACGGCTGACGCTTGCATGGACAGTAATCCAGCCATAACCGTTAATGATATAGGTAATATACGCATTGATTTCATCAATTATTCTCCTGTTGTTTTTTAATTGGCTCAGGCTCAAACACCGGGTTCTTTATGCAAACGCTGGCATGCTGTTCCATCTTCCCGGAATAAATGGCAGCGGTGGGGAGGTAATCCGATGGTGAAGGAGGCCCCTTCTTCCACGAGCACAACATCAGGCTGGCGATAAACCAGATTTTGACGAATAGCCGGGATTTCAATGTGAACTTGGGTTTCATTTCCCAGTTGTTCAACAACCTGAACTATGCCTTCCAGCGTGACATCTGCGATATCACTCGGAAGGAGGTGTTCTGGGCGTATTCCCAGAGATACATTGCTGCCTACTTTTACCCCTTGGCTTTCTACGGGCAGCCAGATTTGCTGGCGATTGGGTAGAGTAATTTGCACCTGATCGACGGCGGTGGCTGTTACTTTAACCGGCAAGAAATTCATTTTGGGTGAGCCAATAAAGCTGGCAACAAAACGATTAACGGGATAGTGGTAAAGCTCAAGTGGTTTACCGATCTGGGCAACATCCCCGCCATCCAACACCACGATTCTGTCGGCCAGCGTCATTGCTTCAACCTGATCGTGGGTGACATAAATCATTGTACGTTGCAGGCGTTTGTGCAGGCGTGAAATTTCAATGCGCATTTGGACGCGCAGTGCAGCGTCCAGATTGGAGAGTGGTTCATCCAATAGAAAAACATTTGGTTCAGCGACCAGAGTACGGCCAATGGCGACACGCTGGCGCTGCCCACCTGATAGTGCTTTAGGGCGGCGATCAAGCAGATGAGCGAGTTGAAGCATCTCCGCAACTTGCTTCACGCGCTGCTGAATGTCACTTTTTTTGGCACCGGCCAGCTTCATACCAAACGACATATTGTCTGCAACAGACAGGTGGGGGTACAGTGCATAGGACTGAAAAACCATCCCAACGCCACGTTTGGCGGGTGGTACATCGTTTATACGTATATTGTTGATCAGCAAATCACCAGAAGTGATATCTTCCAGACCTGCAATCATCCTTAATATTGTCGATTTTCCACATCCTGATGGACCGACAAAAACCACGAATTCTCCTTCTTGTATCTCAAGGTTGATGTTCTTAGAAATAATAGTTTCACCATAAGCCTTAGATACATTACGTAGTGTGACGCTCGACATGTGTTCCCCCGGACTATCACCGCAATCCGCGGTGAAAAACAATAAGCCAGAGTGTGTTTAAGATAGTGGGTGAGTAAATCCTCCATACCCAAGTTTTTTATGGGGGAGGAGTCAGGAGGATGAGATAAGAGTTGTTGAGGCGGTTAGGTATGAGCTGCTGGATAAAGTGTGATCTTTACTACAAAAAAAGATGTCTCTTTTTGTGGTCAACAACACGGTTCCTCTGTTTTTGCAATGCAGATCACACCCATCTCAGTTGGGGCGTAGAGCGGGGGAGGATGAGTATTTCTATTGTCGGTTGCACACTAACTTCGCACTCTCTGCCAATGTAACAAAACAGTTCACCCTGAACCTATTCAAACTATAAGTAAAGGACGGAATGATGACAAAAACAAACTTGAAAATGGGTGCCCGCACCCTGGCGCTTTCTGTTTTAGCCACTCTTGTGCTTTCTGCCTCTGCTTTGGCAAAAATTGAGGAAGGTAAGCTGGTTATCTGGATCAACGGCGACAAAGGCTACAATGGCCTGGCGCAAGTCGGTGAGAAATTTGAAAAAGATACGGGTGTCAATGTGACTGTTGAACATCCAAACAAGTTTGAAGAGAAGTATTCACAAGTCGCAGCAACTGGTGATGGGCCAGATATTATTTTCTGGGCCCATGACCGCTTTGGGGGTTATGCACAGTCTGGTCTGGTGGCGGAAATTACGCCGGATCAAAACTTTAAGGACAAACTGTTTCCGTTCACCTGGGATGCTGTGCGCTATGACGGTAAATTGGTGGGTTATCCTATTGCGGTTGAAGCCCTCTCCCTTATTTACAATAAAGACCTTGTGAAGACACCGCCCAAAACTTGGGAAGAGATCCCGGCTCTGGATAAGGAACTGAAGAGTAAGGGCAAAAGCGCCATTATGTTTAATTTGCAAGAGCCTTATTTCTCTTGGCCGCTGATTGCTGCTGATGGGGGATATGCTTTCAAGATGGAAAACGGCTCATATAACGTGAGAAATGCCGGAGTCAATAATGCTGGCTCTAAAGCAGGACTGAATTTTATTATAGATTTGGTAAAAAATAAGCATCTGAGCGTGGATACTGATTATTCTATTGCCGAATCAGCGTTCAACAAAGGTGAAACGGCTATGACTATTAATGGTCCGTGGGCGTGGGCTAACATCGACAAAAGTAAGATAAATTACGGTGTGGCGTTGTTACCAACCTTTAAAGGTAATCCGTCTAAGCCGTTTGTCGGCGTATTGACGGCAGGTATCAATGCTGCCAGCCCGAATAAAGAGCTGGCGAAGGAGTTCCTGGAAAACTATTTGCTGACCAATGATGGTCTGGATATGGTGAATAAGGATAAACCGTTGGGAGCCGTGGCGCTGAAATCCTATCAGGATATTCTGGCCAAGGATCCCCGCATTTCTGCCACTATGGAAAATGCTCAAAAAGGCGAAATCATGCCGAACATCTCACAGATGAGCAGTTTTTGGTACGCCATGCGCAGTGCCGTTGTTAATGCGTTGGCTGGCCGTCAGACCGTTGATGCTGCACTTAGTGACGCAGAAACCCGTATGACCAAATAACTTGTAGACTCTCTTCTTCCGAAGGGAGTTCTTTCCAGCAACAGTAAGGATGCTTGTTTGCAGGAAGATTGATCAAACTATCCGCAAGCTGTTACAGCCGCAGTAAAAAAAGAAGAACATTATGTCAGCGACGCTCAAAGAAACATCATGGTGGCAGAGTTCTGCTCTGAAATGGTTTGCAGTGAGCCTGTGTATACTCTTTACCGGTTATTTGGTGGTATTGATGTATTCTCAGGGAGAGTATCTGTTTGCAATGCTGACACTGGTATTGTTGGGAACGGGGATTTACGTTTTCGCTAACCGTAATACTTATGCTTGGCGCTATGTTTATCCAGGTATAGCGGGAATGGGGCTGTTTGTGTTGTTTCCGCTCATTTGCACCATTGCCATTGCCTTTACCAACTATAGCAGTACTAATCAACTGACTTTTGATCGTGCGCAATCTGTCCTGATGAGCCGTCAGTATCAGTCAGGGCAAACATTCACTTTCAGGCTCTATCCAAAATCCGATCTATGGATTCTGGCATTGGATGCGCCGGGTCAGACTAAGCAACTGGTATCGGAGCCGTTTTCTCTGTCAGTAACGGAAGAAACGACTTTACGTTTGTATGAACAGGATACCGCTCAGAGCGGTGAAGCGGCGACATTGCGTATTATTACCCAGAATCGACAAGCGCTGAATCAGTTGGTTGCTGTTTTACCGGATGGTCAGTTACTGAGAATGAGTTCGCTTCGTCAATTCTCTGGTGTACATCCTCAATACTCTCTTGGGGAAGATGGCAAGGCTCTTACTAACAATCAAACAGGCACGCTTTACCGTCCTAATACCGATACCGGTTTCTATCAGTCTGTTAATGCTGAGGGACAATGGGGAAATGAGACGTTAACGCCGGGATTTACTGTTTCCATTGGCTGGAAAAATTTCCTGCGTGTGATACAGGATGAAGGTATTCAGAAGCCGTTTCTCTCTATTTTTGTTTGGACGGTTGTGTTTGCTCTGTTCACTGTGGTGTTGACTGTTGCTGTCGGCATGGTTCTGGCCTGTATCGTGCAGTGGGAAGCATTGAAGGGCCGTGCTGTTTATCGCGTGCTGTTAATCTTGCCGTATGCCGTGCCATCGTTTATTTCTATTTTGATTTTCAAAGGGTTATTTAACCAGAGTTTTGGTGAGATCAACCTGTTGCTTAACGGTTTGTTCGGTCTTAAGCCCGCTTGGTTTACCGATCCGACATTGGCGCGAACCATGCTGATTGTGGTGAATACCTGGTTGGGGTATCCCTATATGATGATTCTCTGCATGGGGTTGTTGAAAGCAATACCGGATGATCTGTATGAAGCATCAGCGATGGATGGTGCAGGCCCGTTTCAGAACTTTTTTAAGATTACCTTCCCGCTGCTGATTAAACCGTTGATGCCGCTGATGATTGCCAGTTTCGCTTTTAACTTCAACAACTTTGTTCTGATTCAGTTGTTGACTTATGGCCGGCCGGATCACATTGGCACTACGACGCCGGCGGGCTATACCGATTTACTAGTGAGCTATACCTATCGTATTGCTTTCGAAGGGGGGGGTGGTCAGGATTTTGGCCTGGCTGCAGCGATTGCCACCATTATCTTTTTGCTGGTTGGCGCACTGGCCATTATTAATCTAAAAACCACCCGCATTAAATTTGACTAAGGAGGGAATACAATGGCGATGATTCAATCCAAATCGCAGAAATGGCGTTTGTTGGCGACACATTTGTTGATGTTAACCTTTATTGCCATAATTTTGTTCCCGATGCTGATGGTTATTACCATCTCCCTGCGGCCAGGGAATTTTGCCACTGGTAGTCTGATCCCGGAAAGTATCTCTTGGGAGCACTGGAAATTGTCGCTCGGCTACAGTGTGGTATCACCGGATGGTCGTGTCACTCCGCCACCTTTCCCGGTTTTGCTATGGCTTTGGAACTCTATTAAGGTTGCCTTTATTACCGCTGTAGGTATCGTTACGTTATCGACCACCTGCGCTTATGCCTTTGCCCGTATGCGTTTTCGCGGTAAAAGTGCTTTACTGAAAGGCATGTTGATTTTTCAGATGTTCCCGGCGGTTCTTTCCTTAGTGGCGTTATATGCCTTGTTTGACCGGTTGGGGGAGTACTTACCGTTTATGGGCCTCAATACCCACGGCGGCGTTATCTTTGCTTATCTAGGTGGCATTGCGTTGCATGTCTGGACGATTAAAGGTTACTTCGAAACCATTGACGGCTCTCTGGAAGAGGCTGCTGCGCTTGATGGTGCGACACCATGGCAGGCGTTCCGTATGGTATTGCTACCGCTCTCTGTACCGATTCTGGCCGTCGTGTTCATTCTTTCCTTCATTGGTGTGATTACGGAAGTGCCGGTTGCTTCACTGCTTCTTAGAGATGTGAACAATTACACTTTGGCTGTGGGGATGCAACAATACCTTAACCCACAGAACTATCTCTGGGGCGATTTTGCCGCCGCTGCGGTACTCTCAGCGCTCCCGATTACCATAGTCTTCCTGGTTGCTCAGCGTTGGCTGGTCAGTGGTTTGACAGCGGGAGGAGTAAAAGGCTGATAATGCCTGCCGCCTGGACCTTGTATTCCACAAACGTTTGTAGTTGCCGCCACGCCAACGGTGCAATCTTGCCCTGAGTCGTTTTCCGGCTTTTATTCGCGCTCGAATATGGGTCAGATTTTCGAGAACGATTATCCCCACTCCGGCTTCGGTGACGGCGGCTACGATAGCTTTACTCGTTTCATGATTTATCTGTTTTACCCGTCTCATCTCCTTGCCAGAGACCTGCCGCAGCTTTTGTTTTGCACTTTGGCTGCCATTGGTGGGCAAGGTGACGGGCGCGCTGTTCTCGCAGTTGCTCGCCGCCAAAAACCCTGCCCAGACTGTGGGTAGCGAGATTATTTTCCCCGACATCAACACCCAGTGTTTTGTCGGAAACAACGGGCGAGCATTCTGTCTGTTCAACAACGAGGTTGAAAAACCAGACACCTTTACGGCAGATCAGTTCAGCTTCTTTGGGCTGACCGGCGTCCAGAATGCGGCGCTGATGTGCCCCGAATATCATCGGGATATGAGCGCGACCGTTAAGTGAGCAGTCACTTGAATAATCAAATTACTCTCGAAAACTGTCGCTGGCGGACCTGCTGGCGCAGGTAAATATCAAAGCACATACAGATGTTACGGATAAGCAACCGGCCCCGTGGTGTCACCCGGATCTGTTTTTCATCCATTTCCACTAGCCCATCGTCAACCAATGGTGCCAATAATTGCAAATCTTCCGCGAAATACTTGGTAAAACTCAGATTATATTGTTGCTCAATATCAGCAAAATTTAGCCGGAAATTACAGATCAGCGCTTTAATCACATCACGACGGATACAATCATCCTGAGACAGGGTTAAACCACGCCACAGGGCATGCCCCTGTTTTTCGACCTGCGCATAGTAGGTTTTTAACTCTTTCTGGTTCTGAGAATAGCTATCGGCCAACATGCTGATAGCAGAAACGCCTATTCCCAGAAGATCACACTCTTCCTGAGTGGTATAACCCTGAAAATTGCGGTGCAACCTCCCTTCCCTCTGAGCTACCGCCAATTCATCATCCGGGCGCGCAAAATGGTCCATGCCAATAAACTGGTAACCATTTCCCGTCAGTGTTGCAATGGTTTCTTGCAAAATATCTAACTTTTGTTCGGCACTTGGTAAATCATGCTCTTTAATTTTACGTTGGGCGGCAAACAAATTCGGTAAATGAGCATAATTGAAAACACTCATTCTGTCCGGTGATAACGCTAATACTCGTTTCAAAGTGAAAGCAAAACTTTCAGGTGTCTGTTTCGGCAAGCCATAAATCAGGTCAATACTGGTGGAATTGAAACCGGTTTCACGGGCTCGTGTTACCAGAGCAAAGATAACACCTTCATCCTGTTCTCGATTAACCAGATGCTGTACTTCTTTATTAAAATCCTGCACTCCCATGCTCAGACGGTTAAAACCTTCACTGCGCAGGTGATTAATCACATCCAGTTCAATTTCACGCGGATCGATTTCAATAGAAATTTCAGCATCCGGTAAAAAATTAAAATGGTGACGCAACATTCCCATCAATTTACTGATTTGGTTTTTATCAAGATAGGTTGGCGTACCACCACCCCAATGCATCTGGCTAACGTTGCGGCCAAAAAACAGTTTCGAACGCTCACGGATTTCACGTTCAAGCAATTGCAAATATTCATCTGCTTTATGCTTCTGGCGAGTCACCAATTTATTGCAACCACAGAAATAACAGAGTTTATGGCAAAATGGGATATGGACGTAGAGAGAAAGCGATCGTTCAGGGTAACAGGCAGCCGCCTGTATAAATGCTGCATTATCATACTGTTGATTGAATTCCAACGCCGTAGGGTATGAAGTATAACGGGGGCCGGAGTAATTGTATTTCTGGATCAAAGGCAGATCCCAAACTATGGCTTGCTCAGACATTCTTATTCCTTCCGATGTTCCTGTCTACCAAAACGCAACGCTTGCAATTGTTTGATATGTTGCGCCGTGGTGACTCCGCGCAGCCGGGTTTTACGCCGCGACAATCGCCATAGTTTACCCAATAACCACAGCAGATAACATACTAACAGTGTGGTTATAAGGGTTAATCCGCCTTTGATCATGGAGGATTAAATTAATTGCCTTTCAGCAGTTGCATAATGTCATCTGGTTTCTCTTCTTCGCCTTCTTCCTCACCTGGATCAATCCCCAGCTCTTCCATCAGGGCATCAATGCGATCTAGTGTAGCGTCAACATAAACATTATCTTCTTCAGACAGTTTTTCGCCATTTTCCAGACGTTCCAACAATGCATCCAAACGGTCATCATTTTCCAGCATTGCCAGCTCTTCCTGTGGCGACAGACGCGGTTTTGTCTCAGCTTTAGCTTTGACCGCCACGGGTTTCACCGATGTCTCTCCGACAATCAGTGGAACAAGCACTTTACTGCCAAGACGTGGATCACGCTGCTCCCTGCCTGCTTGATGTTTGTCGCTGCTTTGTTCCTTATGACGGCTACCTGCCGGATTACCACTGTGCTTTTTCTGGCGCTTACGCTCACGCCCTTCCGCATTCAATTCTTCGCGGCTCTTTCTTTTCTGTTTACCAGCAGATGCTTTCGCCGGTGCTTTTTTCTTTAACTGGTTCATAGCCCGTTACTCAGTTTAGTTTATCAGGGGATTGCTGCGGCGGAATCTAGCAGAAACCACACGTATAGAAAAGCGCCACAGATAATTCTTTCTCTTTAAAAATCTAGCCAAAGTCCTTTATTATTCATGATTGGTTTAACCATCAGCGAATATTCTATTAATCTTGGCTTTCAATAAGTGATGAATTGATATGCTTTTTTCTGATACCTCTTCCTACAAGCCCGTCTATTTATGGGTAATTAGTTATGCTTTGTTGTGGATTATCGTGGGTTATTCATTTGATCCAACTGTCCCCTATGATGCCGTAGAAGCATTGAACTGGGGTAAAAACGGAGAATGGGGATCACCTAAAAATCCGTGGCTGGTGGGCGCAATGATGCTGCCTGCTATCCATATAAGCGGTATTTCATTAAGTTTTTACTGGTACTTCATACACTTTATCGCTATCGCTGTTGGTATGCTGGGTGTATGGCATCTGGCGTTCCGGCTGACAGGGAAAAAAGAGCTGGCATGGCTTGCCATGCTGATATTGAACCTATCCGGTATTATTAATTTTGATATTATTCCTTACAATGATAATTATCTACTGATCATGCTATGGCCGTGGACTATGCTGTTCTTTTTGCGGGCAGTGTATGACAACCCATACTGGTGGATAGCATTTGCACTCAGTTCCGGGCTGGCAACGATGGGGAAATACTCCTCCCTGGCACTGGTTGGTTCGGTTTTTCTACTGACATTGTTTGTACCCAAAGTTCGTCAATGTTACCGCCAACCGGCTCTCTATATCGCCCTGGTTATCTGGTTTATGCTGGTGCTGCCTAATGTTTGGTGGTTGTGGAACAATGATTTTGCTGCCTTCAAATGGATAGATTCACAGATTGATCGCGGTTTTAATCTGCATACTACCAGATCGTTATTATCCGTGTTTTATCCACTGATTATTGTTGGCATCATTATCTACACTCTTGGAGGCCGTATTGGCTGGCCAAAAGAGCAACCGAGCCGACTGGCAAACATGGTTATTCTGTTGCCATTACTGATTATCTATTGCTGGTTCTCATTCAATGAGGGCGGAAGAATGACTGAATGGTTGCAGCCCTTTATGTCTGTTTCGTCAGCGCTGTTTGTCGGTTCTATCACCCGTTTTCCACAAAAATCATTACTCAGCACCCTGCGCGGATTGGCAGTCACCGCCGTATTGGTTTTGATGGGATATGTTTTTGTTATGGCCGCTAATGTCCGTGGTGCCGGACATGAATTTGAAGGTATCAAAGATTTTTCCTGGCAACTGGATCAACGCTGGCATGAGCTCTATTCAACACCTTTACATTATGTCGGGGGCGAATACTTGCATCAGTGGCTAACTTTCTACGCACCAAGTCAACCAGATACGATCCAACCTTGGACGTTGGAAGGGCAAGCGCCAAATGTCTATAACCGCCATGTTAAAGCAAGTGATATTGTACGCGACGGCGCTATTTTGATCGGAGGAAAAGGTAAAACCTGTGAACAGGAAGATTTTCACAGCGTTTTACAAGACTGGCCCAAACTGAAAATAAACAGCACTGAAGAGTTTCTTTTCCAGCCTGAACCTGAAACGAAACCAATACTGATCTGCGTAGGTTTTGTGTCACCGGAAAAATATCAGTAGTTTTCTCTGAAATTTGAAAGCCTGATTTAACAGGCTTTCAACATTTCATACGCCTTTAACATAATGGCAATATACAGTATTGTCTACAGAGTTATATGTAATGTTGTTCTTTGTCGGAAAACCTTACTCAACGCTGCTGTCTGTAAGAATGCCAAATCGTTGTTGAAGTATTGGCCCAATCTCTTTAAGTGGGCCTTCACTTAACATACTATCGTGGGAACAATTAATATCATACAAGGCGATGTTTCCTTCAACATACTCCCCCCATAAGTGCGGATCGTAATTAACATTATCGGCTTCGCTATGGCTTTGTAGTGCCCTAAAGAATACGAGGTCACCTTGGAACTGGCTGGGTGAAAATTCGCTGAGTAAATGCGGTGCATCTCGGAACTCGGCAAGAATACGTTCGAAAATATTCTGATCAAGGCTTGCTAATGGATGCTCGATCTCAGACAGCCGTTTTTTCAAGCCAGCCACGCTAAACTGCTGCTCGTTTTCAGGTGCCGAACCGGTAAATGCCTCAAACATTGCACGCAGGCTTTCCCGATCGGTGCGTACCATGTCTCTGTAAGTCTTCCACAATGGATAACCATCCATAAAGATCAGGACATTGACCGCTTTATTATCCTTTTGCAGCAAGGTGGCTATTTCATGCGCGAGATGGCAACCGAAAGACCAGCCCAGCAATGAATAAGGCCCCTCTGGCTGGATCTTATAAATATCTGCCAGATAATTTTTCGCCATGTCATAAATCGATGTTGGTACAAGGCCGGTGCTCAACCTGCGTGCCTGAATGCCATAAAGAGGTTGCTGCTCGCCCAGATACGGGATCAGCCCCGCATAAGACCAACTCAATCCTCCCCCGGGGTGTAAACAGAACAACGGCGTTTTTTCGCCAGCCGGTTGCAATGGCAGCATGACGTCCAGAATATTGCCACACGAGTTGCTTTCAAGACGCCGCGCCAGCAGTGCAACAGTGGGCGATTCAAACAGGTCACGAATAGTCAGCTTCTCATCCAATTCTTTTTCGATACGCGCAATCAGCCGTGCTGCCAGCAGTGAATGCCCTCCCAGTGCGAAGAAGCTGTCATCAATGCTGATGTGTCCAACACTCAATAGCTCGCAGAACTGCGCGTAAAGCCATTTCTCGCTTTCAGTCTGTGGTTGGCGTCCTTGCCGCGAACCGAAGTTTAGGTGTGGCAACGCGACAATATCCAACTTGCCGTTGGCGTTTAATGGCAGTTCTGTCAGCAGCATGACCACAGTAGGCACCATAAAATCAGGTAAATACTCACGCGCATGCTGTTGCAGTAACACCGGTAGATCTTCGTGGCTTGCAAAGGGCACCACATAAGCGACCAATTGTTTATTGCCCGAATGATCCTCACGCGGAATGACCACCGCTTGCTGCACGGCGGTGTGCTGTTTCAGCACGACTTCAATTTCCCCAGGTTCAATACGAAAACCACGAATTTTCACCTGCTGATCGCGGCGGCTAACAAAGTTGAGCACGCCATCACGCCGCCATTTCACCAGGTCCCCGGTGCGGTACATGCGGCTGCCCGCAGGCCCGAAGGGATCGGCGATAAAGTGTGCCGCACTTTGCCCCGGACGCTTAAGATAGCCACGCGCCAAGCCACGGCCGGCAATGTATAGTTCTCCTGGTGCGCCAACGGGTACCGGCTGTAAAAATTCATCTAATACATAGAGGCTGGTATTATCCAAAGCGGTGCCAATAGGAACGTCCAGATAAGGAGCATCTGTTTTGGTGATGGGGTAATCCGTGGCATAGGTAGTGGTTTCCGTTGGGCCATAGATATTCATCAATTCAAGATTGGGCCAATGTTCCCGCACCGCCTGCACCGCGCTGGCAGATATCTTTTCACCACCGGTGAATACCTTCTGCAAAGAACCTAGGCATTGCGGATGTTCTTCCGCAATCAGCCTAAATAACCCTGATGTCAGAAATGCGGCGGTTACCTGTTGCTCAACGATGGTCGATGTCAACAGATCCAGATCGAGATCGTCGTCCGGTACGATGACGGCCTGATGGCCGTTAAGCAGAGTGGCCCACAGCTCATAGGTTGAGGCATCAAATGCGTAGGGGGAATGCAACAGAACACGCTGGTGATGTTCGCTGCGCCAGCGCCGATCGAGAGCCAGGGTAATGACGTTATCTTGCGTGGTGGCGATCCCTTTGGGCTGCCCCGTGGAGCCTGAGGTAAACATCACGTAGGCCAGATTCTGGGCGCTTACCGGCTCGCTGACCCACGCAACAGTGTTCTGGGTACTGGCGTTGCCTACGGTTTCCACCTGTAAACCAGCTGGCAAAACCACATGGCTATGTGCATCATCCACCAACGCAACCTGTACCCCGACTTGATCCACTATATGCTGCCAGCGTTCCAATGGATCGCTGGTACGCAGCGGCACATAGAACCCTCCGGCCTTAATTACCGCCAATATGGCGATCGCGAGCGACGGCGAGCGCTCCATCAGCAATGCAACGCCATGTTCCGCTTTCACGCCAAGCTGTCGCAGGCGTTGTGCCAAATCATTTGCGCACGCGTTCAGTTGTGCATAGGTAAGTTGCTTATCACCACAGCTCAGAGCAATATGTTCTGGTGCCGCTGCCGCCTGTTTTTCAAACAAGCTGGCCAGCGACGCTATCGGCACTTTCTGTTCCGTGGCATTCCACTCGGTTACCATTTTGCATTTCTGCTCGGCTGTTAACAGTGGAATATTCGCCACTGGTGTGTCTGGTTCTTCTGCAATGAACGACAGCAATCGAACAAGGTATTGCGCAAGCGCCGCCACCGTACCGCGATCAAACAAATCGACGGCATACTCAATCTGGGCATTGAGTGCACACACCTCGCCATCATCACTATAGACTTCATCAAAATTGAACGTCAGATCGAATTTGGCAGGGACAAAACCAACCGGTTGCGGCTTTGCCTGCAAATTGGCAAATTGTCGGGTGTTGTCGCCGTTATTTTGCAATACCAACATTACCTGGAACAACGGATGTCGTGAGGCAGAACGCTCAGGGTTAAGCGCTTCTACCACCCGATCAAAGGGCACATCCTGATTTGCATAAGCAGAAAGCATGAACTCACGCACGCTAGCAATCAACTGATTAAATTCAGGGTTACCCGCGCAATTTACTCTCAGCACCAGCGTATTGACAAAGAAACCAATCAAATTGGCCATGGCCTCTTCGGCTCGCCCAGCAACGCCTGTGCCCAACGTAATATCATCACCAGCCCCCATCCGACTAAGCATGACGGCGACCCCGGTTTGTAGCAACATAAATGGCGTTACGCCCTCATCACGCGCCAGTTTTTTCAGACGGCCATAAAGCGCTTGGTCAATCGCATAGCTGACCCGAGCACCTTGTTGGCTCGGTACGGATGGACGCGGGCGATCGGTAGGTAGATAAGTTTCCTGGGGCAATCCTGCCAATGCGCTACGCCAAAATTCGATTTGTTGTGCGCCGCGTGTGGAGGCATCCTGCACATCTTCCAATAGTTGGCGCTGCCATAACGCATAGTCGGCGTATTGCACGGTTAATGGCGCCCACTTTACTTCCTGACCCGCACAGCGCGCTTGATAGGCCAAAGATAGATCGTGCAGCATTGGCCCTAACGAACCGCCGTCACAGGCAATGTGGTGAATGACCAGCAGCAGCACATGTTCGTTCTGGGCCGGTAAGTGGAACAGCCACCCACGCAGCGGTAAATCATTTGCCAGATCGAACTGCCAGGCGGCGGCCTTGTCGATGCTTTCCGGCAGCTCTTCCTGCGTCACATTGCCGATGATCAGAGACGGCACCACGCTATCAGGCACTAGAATATGCTGATAAGGCTGATCAAGATGCAGAGGATATAGCGTACGCAGAACTTCATGGCGCTGTACCAGATCGCCCAATGCCTGGCGCAATGCTTCATCATTGAGCGGCCCATTCAGCTTCAGAGCAAGCGGCATATTATACGCTGCATGATCGTTGCCAATGTTATCCAACAGCCACATTCGCTGCTGGGCAAAGGAGAGGGGTAAATATTCCTCGCGAGCCTGGCGCGTGAGCATTTCACGGCGTTGAGTGCCCTTTATCGCCAACTGCTCGGCAAACTGTGCCACGGTTGGGTAATCAAACAGTGTGCGGATCGGCAACTCAATGGCTAATGTGCTGGATACGCGGCTAATCAGGCGCATCACTAACAGCGAGTGGCCGCCCAACGCAAAGAAGTTGTCGTCCATGCTTACCGTTTCTAGCCCCAGCACCTCGGCAAACAACCCTACCAGAATTTCTTCCTGCGCCGTGCGCGGCTGGCGCCGTCTGCCACCATGGTTGAAGTCTGGTGCCGGTAATGCGCGTTTATCCAGTTTCCCATTGACCGTCAAAGGGAAACACTCAATCTGAAGGATGGCCGTAGGTACCATATAGTCAGGGAGTTTTGCCGCCACGCGGTGGTACAGTGCCGCCGTGTCAATAGAGGCGTCACTATCGCTGGTGATATACCCCACCAATTGTGGATTGCCAGGCTGATCTTTACGCATTAGCACCACGGCTTGGGTGACCTGCGGGTCATCCGCCAGAGCCGCTTCAATTTCCCCCAGCTCAATGCGGAAACCTCGTAGTTTCACCTGCTGATCGGCTCGACCTATATAAATCAGCCCGCCTTCTGGTGATCTGAAGGCCAAATCTCCCGAACGGTACATACGGGAACCCGGTTCACCATACGGGTCGGCGACAAAGCGCTCGGCACTTAACCCCGAGCGGTTCAAGTAACCGCGTGCCAGCCCGGCACCAGCAATGTACATTTCCCCTTCAACACCTATAGGAACGTGGCGTAAAGCGTTATCCAACACATAGATACGCAGATCGGTGATCCCAACGCCAATCGGGCTGCCGGATTGGTTGCGCATCATTGCCGGGGTCAGCGCCTGATAGCTGACGTGCACGGTTGTTTCGGTAATGCCATACATGTTGATTAATTCAGGCGCTGCCGAATCGTGGCGTTGGTACCAACGTTCAAGCTGGCTAAGATCTAGCGCTTCCCCACCGAATACCACTTTGCGCAGCGCCAGTGGATATTTCTTCTCGCGATCGTTTTGATCCGCTTCTATCAATTGATAGAAGGCAGAGGGCGTCTGGTTTAATACCGTGACTTTCTCTTCGCTCAGTAGTTTGAGGAATGCTTGAGGATCGCGGCTCACCATAAACGGTACGATGACCAGCCGGCCACCATATAACAATGGTCCCCAGATTTCCCACACTGAAAAATCAAAAGCATACGAATGGAACAGGGTCCAGATGTCATTACGGCCGAAATTGAACCACGATTGCGTTGCTGTAAAGAGCCGTAACACGTTTTCGTGCGGGATCAGCCCCCCTTTCGGGTTCCCCGTAGAGCCAGAGGTGTAAATGATATAGGCCAGGTTTGCCGTACTAACTGGGCGTAAAAGTTCATCGGGTTGAAGGTCCCGTTTGCTGAACGGCGCCAGACGCTGCTGATATTCAGGCATATCAACCACCAAATCAGACGTGGAGCCGCTTAACGTGCCGGCATTTTCTGCGTTGGTGATGATAAGCGTCGGTTTGGCATCTGACACGATAAAACTAAGCCGTTCGGCAGGGTTATGGAGATCCAAAGGTAGATATGCAGCGCCAGTTTTTAATACGGCTAACAGCGCAATCAGTGTATCCATCGAACGTGGCAACGCCAATGCCACGATATCCTCCGCACCAATGCCGCAGTTCACCAGATAACGAGCCAACTGATTGGCCCGCTGATTAAGTTCGCTATAGCTCAGGCGATCGTTGCCTAAGCTCAGTGCAATCGCATCTGGCGTTTCGCACGCGCGTTTTTCAAACATTCCGTGGAGTGTATCGGCTGGCAATGATGCCAGCACAGGGTAAGGTTGAACCATGGCCTGAACTTCTTGCGCCAACAGCAGCGGTACGCTGCCAATAATCGTCTGCGGATCGTCAATAATGGCATGCAGTATCAGCATAAAGCGCTCAGCCAGATTTGCCACCGTTTGATCGTCAAACAAGTCTGGCAATGAGCTGAAGCGCAGGGCTAGCGTTTCACCCGGAACCGCCACCAACCCAAGCGGGTAATGCGAGGCATCCCCGCCATGGTGCACCGTTAGCGAGATGTTCAGCGCGGTATCAGATTGCCCACTGCTGCCTTCTATGAGCGGGTAGTTCTCGAACACCATCAAGGTATCAAACAGCTCGCCGTAACCGGCATCCGACTGGATGGTTGTCAGGTCAAGATATTGGTAATCAAGCAGCCGGGTTTGCTCTGCCTGTAAACGCTGCAAAAGCGCAGTAAACGTCTCCGCCAGGCTGAACGTCAGGCGTAATGGCACGGTATTGATTAGCAGCCCAACGATGCTTTCCACGCCGGGTAATTCACCCGGCCGGCCGGAAACCGTGACGCCGAACACCACATCGTTACGCCCTGTCATCCCGCCCAGCAGTACGCCCCATGCGGCTTGGATCAGTGTATTTGCCGTCACGCCAAGCTGTTTGACGCGTAAGTTCAGCCGCTGCGTGTATACCGCATCCAGATGTTTATGCAACAGATTCGGTTGCAGATTTTCCGTAGTGCGCCCCTTTGCCAAGCAAGTTGGTGCCACCAGGCCACTTAGCGTTTCGCGCCACACGGCTCGCATTTCATCAACATCACGCGCCATAATCCATTGCAGATAGTTGCGATAGGGAGTGATCGCCGGCAAGGTGCTGCCTTGCACATCGCCCAGATACAGAGTGCATAACTCTTGCAGCAGAATAGGAATTGACCAGCCATCCAGCAACAGGTGATGGTTGGTAAAGACCAGATAATGCTGCTGCACTGCCAATTTGACCAGGGTGAATCGCAGCAACGGCGGATCGTGTGGATCAAAGCGCTCATCATAATCGGCCTGTAACAGCGCGGCGAATGCCGGCTGTTGCTGCTCTGGTGATAGATGACTCACGTCTACCTCACGCCACGGCAACGGTAACCCCGCCAGGATCAGTTGTACCGGCGTTTCTACGTCTTCGTACTCAAACCCCGCGCACAAGTGCGGGTGACGTTGCAGTAAGGTTGTGACGGCCTGTTTCAGCTTTTGGCTATCTAAAACGCCAGCAAGCTGGAAAACCTGCTGCACCTGATATGCATCGCTGCCTTGGGTATCGTACAGCATATGGAACAACAGACCTTTCTGTAATGGCGATAATGGTAGTATTTCTTTAATTTCCATATTTATTTTTTCTTCTTCCACTTAGCTTGAAGTTTTTCCAAGCTATTCTGTTTAAGCGATAGCATCGTGATGTCCGATGGTGTGAATCCCCCCGCGTCAGGCACCGTAGAAAGCTGTGACATTGCTTTTAGCCAACGGAACCAATGGTTACCCAACACGCTAATGCGCTCTTCAGTGTGCAGCGCTCTGGCCCATGACCAGTTGGAGACCAGAACCGGCCCTTCCGACCGCTCTTCTACCAACGCATTGAGTGAAAGCGCATGAGGAAGCGCAAAATTGTTGTCAGCCGTTGTATCCAGCAGATTCGCCTCCGCGGCCACCTGCCAGTCGCGATCGCCGCCCACAGCCATGCGGCCCAGATAGTTGAAGCCAATCTGGGCCTGCTGCTGCTGTGACAAAACCTGCTGTGTTTGCGGATTCAGATAGCGTAGCAACCCATATCCAAGGCCGTTCGCGGGCACCTGGCGCAACTGCTCTTTAATGCGTTTTAGCGCATGACCTAATGAATAAGGGTCTGCCTGCTGCGTAGCACCCGGTTCGAGCCGCACAGGGTACATGTTGGTGAACCAGCCAACAGTGCGCGACAGCTCCGTGCCGGGAAGTTCTTCACGCCCGTGCCCTTCAAGATCCAGCAGGACATCCGTCTGTGAAGTTTGCCGCCAGTCATTAACGGCCAGAGCAAAGGCGCAGAGTAGCACGTCGTTGATACCGGCATGGAAGAGCGCCGGTATTGTCCCCAGCAACGGTTGGGTAAACGCCGCCGGTAACTCGAGCCGCAGTGAATCGCTGGCCGCAACGGTGTCTTGCGTCCCGTCTAACGGGCGGGAAGTCAGCAACGTATCCGGCTTCGCCAGCACCGTTAGCCAGTAATTCAGTTCGTTACGCCGCGCATTGGCCTCTTGCTGCAATTGATACGCCCACGCACGGAAAGAGGTACCAACCGGCAACAGCTCCGGCGTTTTACCCGCACTCATGGCTGCCCAGATGTTTTGCAAATCCGGCGCTAAAATACGCCAAGAGACACCGTCCACCACCAAGTGGTGAAGTACCAACATCAGCCGGCCCGGCTGCCCGGCTGATGCACGGAACCAAACCGCCTGTAGCATTTTGCCCGCAGCCGGATCGAGGCGCTGTTTTGCACGTTGGCTTTCTGCCTTGATGCAGCGTTGCAGTTCCGCCAGCGTGAACGCCTGGCAATCCACAATGCTCAATGCACCATCCACGATGTCTGCCATCATTGGTGGAATGGTCAGCAGGACATCACCGCTCGTGGCGCGATTCGCCACCAAGCGCAAGGCATCGTGCTGCTCTAACAGCAGCGTCAGCATCTGCCTAAGTTGTTTCTCATCCAGATGCTCCGGCGTTTGCAGCAACGTTGCCTGGCTGAACCCGTTGATGTTGCCGGGGTTTTCCATCAACCAATGGATAATTGGTGTAACGGGTAATTCACCTACCGCGCTAACCCGAGTTTCAGCAACCGTGGTAATGTTCGCCTGCATTTTTCTGGCCAGGGAGGCAACGGTTTTGTGCTCAAAGACCTGACGTGGTGTGAATATCCAACCAGCCTGGCGCGCACGCGCGACCAGCTGTATCGCGGTGATACTATCGCCCCCCATTTCGAAGAAGCTGCCGTCAATATCAACCTGTTCCACGCCCAATAAATCGGCAAAGAGCGTGCAAAGCAGTTGCTCTTGCGTATTACGCGGGCCACGGTGATGGGGCTGATAGAAATCAGGCTGCGGCAATGCACGCCGATCGACTTTACCGTTCGGCGTAACCGGAATTGCCGGCAGCATGACGATGGCTACAGGCACCATATATTCCGGCAGGTGGATACGCAGATATTCGCGTAGTTCTGCGGTATTAACGTCCCCTTCATTCACCACGACGTAAGCAACCAGTTGGCGAAGCCCCGGCTTATCTTCACGCACGATCACCGTGGCCTGGCTCAGTTGAGGATGCCTCAGCAGCAGGGATTCAATTTCACCCAGTTCAATACGGAAACCTCTGATCTTGACCTGATGATCCACACGCCCAGCAAACATCAGCTCACCATTGGCTTGCCAATAGGCGACATCGCCGGTGCGATACATTCGGCTACCTGCCACGCCAAACGGGTTCGCCACAAAGCGTTCCGCTGTTAAATCCGGGCGCCGCACGTAGCCACGGGCCAGGCTTTCACCTGCAATATACAGCTCGCCTTTTACCCCTGGCGCGACCGGCTGCAAACGCTCATCCAGAACATAAACCTGCATGTTGACGATTGGCGTGCCGATAGGCGGCGCTTTTCTAGCCACCAACGGTTGGCTCATGGTGGCGCAGACCGTGGACTCACTGGGCCCGTAGGCATTGATCATCCGGCGCCCTTGGCCCCAATAGTCGATCAGCTCCGGCTGGCAGGCTTCGCCCGCCACCACCAACGTTTCTAACGCAGGCAATGGATTACGTGGCATAACCGCCAACCCCACTGGCGGCAGCGTGGCGTGCGTCACGCCTTGGGCCAACATCAGCTCATACAGCGGCTCCCCCGGTGACAACGCATCACGGCCTGCAACGACCAGCGCCGCACCGCTTAACAGTCCCATATTGATATCCCAGAACGAGGCATCGAAGCTCGGTGAAGCAAACTGCAACACGCGGCTTTGCTGCGTGACATGTAATCGCTCGACCATGCTGGCAACCAGGTTGCTGATACCCCGGTGCGTCACCAGAACACCTTTAGGCAAACCGGTAGAACCAGAGGTATAGATAATGTAGGCCGCATTATCGATGCTCAACTTCCTTGGCAAAGTGATGCTTTCCGCTTGCTGTTGGGCCAATTGCGTATGTAGCGCCGGTTGGTCAATCTGCAAGCTGGAATACTGCGCCCCCAGTCTTTGCACGAACGCAGAATCCGTGATGACCAGCGCAGGCTGCGAGTGTTCCAACATATAATTCAGGCGTTCCTGAGGATAATCAGGATCAAGCGGTAAATATGCTGCGCCAGTTTTCAGCGTAGCAATCAGCGCGATGATCAGATCAACCGAGTGCGGTAGTGCGATGGCAATGATGTTTTCTGTGCCGATGCCCCTTTCCATCATCAGATTCGCCAACCGGTTAGCCCGTTGATCCAACTGGCTATAGGTCAGCCGTTCGCTTTCCCCTAGCAGGGCAGGCGCATCCGGCGTTGCTTTGGCAAAGGCTTCGAATTGCTCGGCAAACGTCTTGGCTGGCAATTGCCGAGTGGTGTTATTCCATTCGTTGACAATCTGCTGGCGTTCGCGCGCGCTAAATAGCTCCAGCTCGTTGATATTACAGCATGTATTGCAACTGATGGCCGCCAGCAAATTGGCGAAATAGCCCGCCAGGCGTTCAGCGGTTTCGCCGTCAAACAGGTCGGTAGCATATTCAAAGATGCCGTTTAATGAGGTTGGCGTTTCTTCAAAGTTGAAGGTCAAATCAAACTTCGCCACCGGTAGCAGCGGTGTGCTAACGCGGGTGTTCAGTCCATCAAAATGGACCTCGCCACAGGCGTTGTTTTGCAATACCAACATCACCTGGAACAGCGGATGACGCGCCAAGGAACGCTCTGGGTTCAGCGTTTCCACCAGGTTTTCAAACGGCAGATCCTGATGTTCATATGCCTGCAATGCGCTATCGCGCACGCGCGCCAGCAATTGATCAAAGGTCGGATTTCCAGAAACATCGGTGCGCAACACCAATGTATTGGTGAAAAAGCCGATTAGAGGCTCCAACGCTTCATCGGTACGGCCAGCAATAGCCACACCCAGTGGAATGTCAAGACCAGCGCCTAACCGGCTCAACAACACCGCCAAGGCCGCCTGCAACACCATAAACAGGCTCGCATTCTGCTGCCTTGCTAGCTCAAGCAAGCGTGCATAGACCTCTGGATCAACTTCAAAACACCATTGCCCGCCTTGATAGCTTGAACTTTGTGGCCGTGGCCTGTCGGTTGGCAACTGCAACTCTTCCGGCAGTCCATGCAGCACTTCACTCCAATACGCCAACTGGTGACTTTGCAGGCTGCCCGTATCACGGGGATCGCCCAACAGTTCGTGTTGCCACAGAGTGTAATCAGCATACTGCACCTGAAGTGGCGCCCAGTTCGGCGCTTGTCCCTGCAACCGAGCATGATACGCCAGCGCCAGATCACGCAGCAGAGGAACAAGCGATGCCCCGTCGCTGGCGATGTGGTGCATCAGGAATAAAAGCACATGATGATTCGGTTCAACATGGAACAGCAAGGCCCGGCAGGGGTTTTCATTCGCTAAATCAAAGATATATTCTGATGCTGCCAGCACCTCTTCATCTAAATTCTCAGCAAGGACGTGGTGCAGCGTCAGTTCGCACTGTGCGTCTTCCCCGTAGGCAATCTGCTGATAAACGTTACCATCCGATAGCTCCTGCAAACGTGTGCGCAGGCTTTCATGGCGCGCCACCACATCATTCAACGCTGCTGCCATGGCAGGAACGCTCAATTCCCCCTGCAACTCCAGCGTCAACGGCATGTTATAAAGGGATTTACCCCCTTCAATGCGGTCAACCATCCATAGCCGGGACTGGGCCGCAGACAACGGCAGGCGTTCTGGCCTTGGTTTCACCTGCAACGCTGGGCGCAGTGTGCTCCCTTGCCCCAGGCGCTGCACAAACTGCGCTACTGTTGGTGCTTCAAACAAATCGCGGATGCTGAGGTTCACCTTTAGCGCTTTGCGAACATGGCTGATAAAGCGCGATGCCAACAGGGAATGACCACCCAGATCGAAGAAATTATCGTCGATGCCAACCTGGGACAAACCGAGGACCTCGGCAAACAAGTGGCACAGTTTGCTTTCCTGCTCATTGCGTGCGGTTCGTGCGTGGTCAACGTTGAATTCTGGAACGGGTAATACGCGCATATCGACTTTCCCGTTGGTAGTCAACGGGAATCTCTCTACTACACTCACAACTGCCGGCACCATAAAGTCTGGCAACCGGGCGCTCAACATTTGTCGCAGCAATGTTGGTTCACACTGTCCAGTTTTTTCGGCAATGACATACGCAGCCAGCTGTTTATTTCCTTTTTGCGGTTCGAAAATGCACACGAGCGCCTGGGCAACGCCTTCCCACTCCAGCAATGCCGCCTCTATCTCGGCAAGTTCGATGCGGAAACCGCGTATTTTAACCTGCTGATCGCCGCGGTTTAGGTACTCCAGAACCCCTTCCTGCCGCCAACGAACCCAATCGCCAGAACGGTACATGCGATCGCCACTGCTGCCGAAAGGGTTAGCGATAAAGTGTGATGCCGTCAGGCTAGGCTGGTTAAGGTAGCCGCGCGCAAGCCCAGTACCAGCGATATACAACTCGCCAGAAACGCCGACAGGCACGGGTTGCAGGTAGGTATCAAGCACATACACTTGCATATTGTCCAACGGCATACCGATAGGCACCGAAGCGCTGCCCGGTACGCTATGCATAGCATAAGTTGTTGCAAAGGTGGTGGTTTCGGTTGGCCCGTAGCCGTTCATTATTACCAGCCCCGGGCAGTGTCGCATAACGGTTTCGATAGCGGATTTTGGCAATACATCGCCACCGGCGAGTAACAGGCGCACACTGGTCAGGGAAGAGGCGTGGTCTTCCGCCATCAGCCGGAACAGGCCAACCGTTAGCCACAGAGCAGTTATTTTTTCATTGGCGATGGTCTGCGCCAGCACATCGATATCCAACTCACCCTTTGGCGCCACCACTAATTGCCCACCGCACAATAGCGGCACCCAAAACTCATAGGTCGAGGCATCAAACGCAGCGGGGGAATGCAGCAGCACACGCTGATGATCTTCCGGCAACCATCGGCGATCGCAGGCTAGCGCTATAACGCTTTCCTGGTTTACTGCAATGCCTTTCGGTTTACCGGTTGACCCAGAGGTATACATAATATAAGCAAGGCTGGAAGGTCCGGCGTTGGTTGCAGGGTTGATTTTTGGCCAGCGTTTCCCAGCAGAATCGGCCACGTTGCATATCACAAAACGCGCCGTTGGCAGGTGGTGATCGACATCGGTAATCAATACCGCTGCACCTGCGTCATCCAGCATCATTTGCTGCCGTTCCAGAGGATCGCTGACACGCAATGGCAGATAGGCCGCCCCAGCCTTGATCACCGCCAACGTGGCAATGACCTGATCGATCGAATGCGCCATGAGCAACCCGACACAAAATGTTTCCGCCCCAGTGAGTTCGCGTAACCGATGTGCAAGGCGATTGGCCGCGATATTCAACTGAGCATAGGTTAACGTTTTGCTGCCTTCGCTAACAGCGATAGCGTTTGGTGAACGGGCAGCCTGCTGTTCAAACAGTACTCCCAACGACAGGTTTGGCAATTCTACGAGCGTATTGTTCCAAGTTTTGAGCAGTTGTTGACGTTCAAACGGATTTAACAGGCAAATTTCACTAATTTTTTCAGTGGGCCTGTTTGCCATAATGTTCAATACACTGAATAAGCGGTCTACAAATCCCGCAACGGTTTGCGTATCGTATAGGTCAGTCGCAAATTCAATATGTCCTTTTAAAAGGCCTTGTTGTGCATCCTCTTTGAAAACAAACAGGAGATCGAACTTTGCCGTTTTAGTCAATAATTCCTGTTGCTCAATACGTAACGGCAAAAAGATATTGCCCAACGAAAATTCCTCCTCCAGTACCATCATAACTTGAAATAATGGGTGCTTAGACGCGGAACGATGTGGGGTTAAAAACTCGACAATTTGCTCAAAAGGCAAATCCTGATGCATATAAGCATCAAGTACTGTTTTACGAACCTGTGCTATCAGGGAGACAAAATCAGGATTATCAGAAAGGTTGGTACGTAATACCAATGTATTGGAAAAAAGCCCAATTAGTGGCATTTGAGCTTCATCTGTACGGCCCAAAACGGGAGTGCCTACCGATATATCATCACCGGCCCCCATTCGATGAAGCAGCACAGCAAGAGCTGTTTTTAGAACCATGAACAGACTGGCTTCCGCTTGTAAAGCCAGACGTTTTAGACCCTGATATATATCCGGAGGAACTGAGAATTTATAGCAATCACCTTTGCTACTTGGTTTCGTGGGTCTAGGTTGCACACTAGCTATTGTTACCTCTTCTGGTAATAACGCTAGCTGGTTACACCAATAATGCATTTGTTCCGCATACAAACCTACCGATTTTTGCTCATCAGATAGTAATATATGTTGCCATAATGTGTAATCTGCATATTGCACTGGCAAAGGCGGCAGTGAAGAATTTTCTCCTTTCAAGTGAGCCTGATAGTAATGGCTCAAATCATGTAGTAGGGGGGAGATAGAACCACCATCTCCCGCTGTGTGATGGATTAATAGCAAGAATATATGCTGCTCGGGTTTTATCCGATACAACCAAGCTTTAATAGGCAATTCTTTATCAAGCCTGAAAATATAACCAGCCTGCTGAGTTAACTCTTTTGTAATTTGAGACTCATCCAACTCGTGAACATGCAATGAGAACGAGATTTCTTCCATCGATACAATATATTGGCATGGTATATCATCCTGTAGGGTCAGATAAGTACGCAAACTTTCGTGCCGTTTCACTACATCAGACAGCGCTGCTGAAAGTGCGATGGTATCCAATTCACCATAGATGCGTAATGCCATAGGCATATTATATGCACTGCTCTCATTAATCTGTCCCTGTAACCACAGACGTTGTTGGGCAAATGACATTGGCAAGATATTTGGTCGCGGCTGAGGAGTCAGTTTTTCTCGTAGAGAATATTGTTTGTCTGTGTCAGCTATAACCTTGGAAAGCTCTTTAACCGTTGGAGATTCAAAAATAGCCTTTAGAGGTAATTCAATATTTAACTGAATGCGTAAACGAATAAGTAACTGTATTGCTAGTAGAGAATTTCCACCAAGCTTGAAGAAGCTATCATTAATACCTATCGACTCAAATCCTAAAACCTCCTCAAAGATTTTGCATAAGATTTTTTCCTGGGATGATTCCGGTAAAACTCGCTCACCTGACTTGAATATCGGTGCTAGCAAAGCGTGGCGGTCTATTTTACCATTCGGCATCAGTGGAAAACTATCCACTATCATAATAACTGCTGGCAGCATATAGTCAGGTAGATGTTTTCTCAGCCATTTATTTAATTCTTCCGACGAGCAAGAATTGGGTTTGCGCAAAACAACATAAGCTACTAAATATTTGTTGCTGATACTTTCTTTTCCGTACGCAATTACTAGCGCACTCTTTATTAGTGGTGATTTCAGGAATGTATTTTCAATTTCTCCCAACTCAATTCGATAACCACGAATTTTTACTTGATTATCGACACGCCCCAAGAAATTGACATTCATGTCACTTCCCCAGCAAGCCAGATCGCCAGTACGATACATACGCTGCCCTGCGGTTCCAAAAGGATTTGCGACAAATCGCTCACTGGTCATCGCGGGGAGGTCTAAATAGCCAAGAGCCAATCCATCACCTGCTATATATAGTTCTCCGGGATATCCTACAGGCACAGGCTGAAGAGCCGTATCAAGGATATAGATCTGCGTATTTAGTATGGGTAAACCAATAGAATTTGGCTGCACAGACTTTACCGTCAGTTCATGTAAAGTAGACCAAATGGTGGTTTCAGTAGGACCATAAACTTGAATGACTCTATGTGCTAGAGACACCATACGTTCAGCCAGATTTTTAGGCAACGAATCACCACCAACAATTGCGGTGAGGTTACTCAGTGAGTTCGGCTGATACTCAACCAATCCTTGCCACAAAGCGGGCGTGCCTTGCAAATGAGTTATGTTATTTCGGACGATTTCCGATGCCAATAGATTAGGATCCCGTGTAGTGTCATGAGACGCTAACGCTATTGAAGCGCCATTAACTAATGGTAAGAATATTTCCAAACCTGCGATGTCAAAACCAATCGTTGTAACAGCGAGTATTCGGTTGCTAGGTTTTATTTGCAGTGACATTTGCATTGCGTAAAGAAAATTAGTAAGCGAATGGTGTGTAATCACTACTCCCTTAGGATTCCCTGTCGATCCTGATGTAAACAAGATATACGCAGCTTGATTAGCCGTAGTGACTACTCTAATAGGGTTGTGAATTGATTGAGAATTGACTAATAAGGAGATATTGACATCATCTAACTGTATCCGAAGAGCATCTAAACAAAAGTTAAAATTAACATTAATTGACGTCAATACAATTTTCGGTTTTGCGGTTTCAATAATATATTTCAATCGTTCTTCAGGATAATCAGGATCTAACGGTATATATGTTGCACCTATCTTCGATATAGCTAACAATGCTACAATTAAATCAACGGTCCGAGGTAATAGTAACGCTACGGTGTCATTAGGGAGAAAATGTTGACTTAATAAATAATGACCTAGCTTGTTTGATTTTTCATTAAGTTGAGCGTAAGTTAAAGAAATATCACCACAATATAACGCTGATTTATCTGGGGATTTTTTTACTTGATCTTCAAAGTGATCAGCAAGTGTTAACGAAGGGATTGATGCCAGAGTTTTATTATTAATAATCTCTAAATTTCTATATTCATTATCATTTAGCAATAACAACGAACCAATGGTAGCATCTTGATTTGTTAACAAATCATAAAAAACTTTCAACATCCGAGAGGTATGTTCAGACAACTGTTCTGGAGAATACAACTCACTATTTGCATCAAATCCAAGGGTCAAAGGAACTTCTTTATTATAATCAAAGAAAAAAATGTTGAGATCAGAAACAGGTCCATTTGCAATATTACAAGGTAGTATTTTACTTTGATGAAAATATCCACCATTATCAAAGCTTTCAACGTTTATACTTATTCGATATAATGATTCACCACTATTAATTATTTTTAAATCACGACACAAATCTTCATATCTATATTTTTGATGACGTAAGACCGTCATGATTTGTCTCGCTGCTCTGGCTAAAACCGTCTTCAAATTCAAATCTGGCGATAGTATTAATCGCATTGGAAGTATATTTGCCATCAATCCTGGTATAATACGTTCTTTCCTTCCAAGCCTTCCTGTTACTGGTAAACCGACTATGACCTCAGAAAGTCCCGTCATGCGATGCAAGTAAACGCAAGTTATGGCAATAAGCAAGTTAGGTAATGTGCAATTCATTTCTTTTGATTTTGCATGCAGCAGGTCAGTTAATTCATAACCCAAACTCACACGATGACGTATTATAGTTCTTAAAGGAGGAGCTATTCGATTCGCTAAGCTAGCAGGGGTAGGAATATCAGCAAATAGATTTAACCAGTAATCACGGTCACAAATAAATCTTGAAGAATTATGATAATCAATATCACCATCAATAAGTTCCTTAAATTTACCAAATGGTGAAGGAGGAGGAGAACCATCAATAAAAGAAGCGTTATATAAACTTATGATACGCTGAATAATGAGTGATGCCCCCAAACCATCCATAACTATATGATGATAACAGTGAAAATATAAAAATTTATTTTCTGCTATTTTTATTAGTGATATTTCGAATGGAAGCTTCTCACAAATATCAAAATATTGCTCCGTTCTTGTCATTAAGAATTTTTTAGCTTTCTGGAGTGCAATCTCCTCTCGAAAATCGCTATAATCAATAATTTTTGGTTCATAGTTATTTATAGAGAAAAACTTCTGTTTAATACAATTATCAAATTTATAAAAACGAGAGTGTAAAGCCTCAGCTTCTTCTACTGTTTTTCTAACCGACTCAGAAAAATATTCAAAATTTATATCACCATCAATTATAAAATATTCGCTTATATTATTTATTGACTTATTTTCTATAATTTCGTTGAATGACCAAATCCCGAACTGCGCAGATGTTAAATTACAATACCCATCCTTATTCATATATAGTTCTGCCTTAGCTACAAATGTTGTAGGGATAATGTTTTTGTTTGGTGGTTTCGCATAGTAAGCGCAACATAATTAAGCTACGAGTAAACAAGTTCATATCCCTTTAAATAGTCCATTTAGGTTTTTGTCACCATGAGTCTTTCGGGGACGATTATTTAATTCTAAACCGTTATCAAACGTCATTGTTTTAGCCATTTGTTTTAACAGGTATAAAGCCGTCACTGTGTCTTCAGCTACTTCTGATGCTTTTTTCTGTTCAGTTTGATAATGATTATATAGAGTGTCTTACGTTCAACCAGCGTTGATAATACATTTTTTTATCTTTTCCTATTATCGTATCACCTTCCCAATCACCAATTCGTGCTTTTTTATCAACGATTTCTAGGCGTTCATTAATACTGACTTTGTTTTTAATTTTTCCCCTTCTTTCATAACAGCCATACCGTTTACTGGCAACTCTGAGATATTGCCATAAGTCACCTCTGTCCATTTGATCTTTATAAATCAATCTATAAATGGTCTCATGATGCAAGGATGTCCCTTCATACTTCCTTAGATAATCAACCACCTGTTCAGGACTTAAATCTTGGCAAATTAGCCGCTTTATCCATTTTTTTATTTCTTTGGTCATTTTTGTGGCTTTCTTTGTAAAATGACGGCGAAAAACCCCCTGAAGATGAGCCTGTTTCGGACAATATTTTTTTACTTTCTGATTTTTTTTCAACTCTCCGCTACTGGTTGATGGGCTTCGACTGAGTGATTGAGCAATGAAACGTTGTGAAAAACCCACTTTTTTAAAACTGAAAATCGGGTATCTTTCTGCTTCGGTCAGTTGTTTATAGGTCATAGTGCATTTTCCTGTGGCAGGAAAGATGCCTATTATAGTAACTGACCGCCCTTCTGAAAAATTGCACTTATTAGTCGAATCCGCCTTTTCCAATTTATTTCACTGCAAACTTTTTAGCCTCATATCTTTCCAGTTACTCTCTACAAAACCCAAACAATTCTCACGTTTTTCTGGTCCGTAGATAACTTGCCAACCAGCAGGTACTGCGATGAATACAGGCCATAATGAGTGTTGATCTTCATCATTTATTAATACAAAGAAATCAAGAGATTGATTTTCAAATGGATTGCTCAAAACATAAATCCTCAGTTTGGTTCATGATTTAAAAAATATTATGTATTAACTTTGACAAGTCAATAAAAAATATTTTTTTCGTGACAAAAGCCACATTTATGATTATTTTATATTTTAAGAAAGTTGAAATACACAATGAAATAACACACTCACTGCAAAGACAAATATTGAATAACATATTATTTGTATCATATAATCTAGTGATTAATTTTATCTTTTATGATTAATTGGATTAAGGAGAGCATAAAAAAACGTGGGGTATTATTCTATGCTGTAATCGCTGCGGTTAGATGGTTTTTTGTTTCTTCTCCCAATTTTACTCCCAGATACCAACACTCAAATTGTGCCTCTAGCTCACCGTTTAATACGGCCGTTCGCGTTGGCAATAAATAATGAGCGCCTTATTAACTCCATTGCATTACCGGCTAAACAAAATAGGGATTTGATGACAGACGTGTTGAGTCGGTTATTTTATCGCCAATCGGTAAAGTGCCCCACACTTTTTTAGGTTCATCAGGTGCAGAACTCATTGAGGTGTGGGCATCCTTGCCCATAGAGACGCCGGATAGATTTAAGCAAACCCACTATTAATCAAAATCAGGGTTGCAAAAACGGGAGTGACCATATATTTTATGCTCTCGTCTTAATCATGTTCGATAACAATCAACTAAAATATCGAATATTTCTGTAAATCCAGAAGGGTGTAAATATAATAATTAATAATAAGATTCCTAATTTATTATAATATTTTATAAGTTAATCATCGCCATATTATTCAAAAAAATTATTATTCTGTCACTTCAACAAATATTTCTTATTTTCAAAAAACCCTCTATTTATCTTAATAATTTCATTATTGTTTACATTTCAGAGTGAAAATATACCTCAATAATATAAAATCAGACAAAATAAATTAACATTAAAAATCTCCCTATAATTAGAATAGGGAGATTATGCGGTAAATACAAATCATTAAATAAAGAAAGAGTTAATATTGGGGAGCCAAAATTAATTTTTCCTTCCGCCAAAAACGGAAAATAGACATTTTCCTACGTTGCAGAGAGAAACGGCGAACAATATAGTTTGCTGTCAATTCCAGCGTCAGACACATCACAAAATAAATCAACGCGACAAATAAAAAGACTTCTGTCGGATACACCATACTGCGGTTATTCACTTGAGTTGCCAGGAATGACAGCTCTGCCACGCCAACAATATAGGCCAGAGAAGTGTCTTTTATCAGAGCAATCCACTGATTAATAAAGGAAGGCACCATCATGCGTAATGCCTGTGGCAAAACAATGTACCAAAGTACCTGCCAACGGTTGAAACCTAATGATAACCCGGCCTGCCACTGGCCCGCACCAATCGCAATAATTCCCGCTTTCACCCCATGAGCCAGATAAGCAGAGGTGATCAACGCCAGAGCACAAACCACTGTAGTAATTTCAGGAATTTCCATGCCAAGCATCACAGGCAACAGGAAGTAAGTCCAAAAAATCAGCATAATGACTGGAATTGCACGGAAAAAGCCCAATACTGCGGCTAACAGGTTAACCCAGAAGCCTTTCAGCATTGCCAAAGCAACACCTGCAACTGTACCCAATACAATAGAAATCACACCAGCCATCAGGCTGATGACCAATGTCAACGCCGCCCCTTCAAGGGGGCCATCAGGGAAGGTCCCTAACAGTAGGTAGCGCCAGTTTTCTGTAATGACTGAAAAATCCATTTTAATGTCCTCTTGCTATAGCTTGTTGTTGACGCCATTGTCCCCAACCTTCCATGACCGCAATCGTGGCGATATACAACACCGTCGCAACACCAAATGCTTCAAATGTTCTCAGTGTCTCAGTCTCCACCTGACGGGAAGCGTATGACAGTTCAGCTACACCAATCGCCATTGTCAGCGACGAGTTTTTCACAATATTCATGTACTGCCCCAATAATGGCGGCATTGCTATCTTCAACGCCTGCGGCAGTACGACATAACGCATTGCCTGCCAGCCGGTCAGCCCCAATGCATGAGCCGCATATTTCTGCCCACGCCCTACGCCCTGGATACCTGCCCGTAATTCTTCCGCGACAAATGGAGCTGAATAGAGGGTTAAACCGATAAATCCAGCCAGAAATTCAAATGAAGGCCATGCCAATGATAGGACTAACAGATTGATTTCATGAGGTGTATTCAGCCAGAACATCACCTCTTGCGGCAATATTTGCCCTGATGCAAAGTACCAGAAAAACAGTTGCACCAGCAGAGGCGTATTGCGAAACAAGGTGGTATAAGCCGTCACCGGCCAACGGAGAATTTTTAGTTGGCTGTCACGGGCAGCAGCCAGAACAAAACCCAGCAATGTGGAAGCCACAACGGTACAAGCAGATATCCATAGCGTAATCAGGAAACCCTGCCAAAGCCACGCCAGGTATTGGGGAGCAAGCAAGTGTTCTGTAACAAATAACTCAAACATATCTTACGATTACCAAACATTACCAATGATAAAACCCCGCAACACAAGGCGCTGGGCTGATTACCAAGGTTTGTCACTCATCAGGACTTGGCTTGCTGCTCCAAAGGCGCAAACTTAAAGTCACCTCGCGGCTGAGACGACTTGGTCTCCGGGCCAAACCAACGGTTATAAATTTTCTCTGCTTCACCCTCTTTTTCCAGTTTCAGCAGCGTTTGGTTCACCGCTTCAACCAAGCGTTCTTGCCCTTTTACCGCAGCCACAGCCTGATATTCACGGGTGATGCTGAAAGGAGAGATCTCAAACTCCGCTTTTTGTGCTGCCGGTACGTTAGCCAACAGACCAACCAGTTTAGCGTCATCCTGAGTGATTGCTTGTACATTGCCGTTACGCAGCGCAGCAAATGCCAGAGGCGTATCGTCATAAGAGATGACTTTTGCTGTCGGATAATGCTCACGCAGAGTGATTTCCTGTACTGTTCCCTTATCAGCACCGATACGTAAGTTTTTAATGTCATCCGGAGATTTCAGAACGCCTTTACGGGCAATAAATTTTTGCCCAGTGGCAAAATAAGGGATTGAAAAATCAACTTGTTTAGCACGCTCATCCGTTACCGTAAAGTTGGCGGCAATCAGATCAATTTTCTTTGATACCAACAGGGGTAAACGGTTTGCCGGGTTAGTCGGACGCAGTTCCAGTTTAACACCAAGGTCATTTGCAATCGCGTTTGCGATATCCACATCATAACCCGCCAGCTTTTTAGTTTGCGGGTCAATAAAACCAAACGGGGGATTACTGTCAAAAACAGCGATCCGCACTGTGCCGGCTTTTTTAATATCATCCAGTTTATCGGCCTTCGCAACACCAGTAACCAGTGCTAGCCCAGCCAGCAACGCCGTGACAAGAACGCGGGATTTCATTGAAAACTCCTGACGGTAATTAAATGTTTATTAATCGCCACAAGCTATCAATTTCACTATAGTGCAGGAAATAATATAAAAAACTATATTTATAACTATTAAGAATTATAAGGTAACACAATGCTGGCAAAAAAATGCCAGCATTGTCAGCGAGTTACTTGTTATCTTTAGTCAGCAACTTTTCCAATTCATCACCACCGACATGCCGAAAATCCTGTCCTTTGACATAGTAGAAAATGAATTCACAGATGTTTTGACAACGATCGCCAATTCGTTCAATAGAACGCGCACAGAGCAAGGCCGTCAGCACACTTGGAATGGTTCTGGGATCTTCCATCATATAAGTCATTAGTTGGCGGACAATGCCTTCATACTCTTTATCCACCTTTTTATCTTCGTGATAGATACGAATAGCTTCTTCCAGATCCATGCGAGCAAAAGCATCTAAAACATCATGCAGCATCTGAATGGTATGGCGGCCAAGCGATTCCAAACTCACCAACAGTGGCTGATGCTGATGTGAAAATTTCTCAAGTGCCGTCTGGCAAATTTTCTTTGCCACATCTCCGATTCTTTCCAGTTCAGCAATGGTTTTCGAGATTGACATAATCAGCCGCAGATCACTGGCCGTCGGCTGGCGCTTGGCAATAATGCGAACACATGCTTCATCAATAGCGACTTCCATCATATTGACTTTATGATCGTCCTCAATCACTTCATGCGCCAGTTCCGCATCCTGATTATGCATTGAGGTAATCGCTTTGGAGAGCTGTTCCTCCACCAGCCCGCCCATCACCATCAGTTCAGTACGGATATGCTCCAGTTCAGCATTAAACTGACCAGAAATATGTTTATTGAGATTCAGATTGTCCATGTTACGCCCCGTAATCAACCATAACGACCGGTAATATAGTCTTCAGTTTGTTTCATTTTTGGTGTGGTAAACAATGTGTCTGTGTCACTGAATTCAATCAATTCACCAAGGTACATAAACGCAGTATGATCTGAGCAACGCGCGGCCTGCTGCATATTGTGAGTCACAATCACCACAGTATATTCAGATTTCAATTCGCTGATCAGCTCCTCAATACGACCGGTAGAAATCGGGTCAAGTGCGGAGCAAGGCTCATCCAATAATAGAACGTCCGGACGGATCGCAATTCCGCGAGCAATACATAAACGCTGTTGCTGACCACCAGACAGACTGTATCCACTCTGATGCAATTTATCCCTGGTTTCATTCCACAATGCGGCTTTGGTCAAAGCCCACTGAACGCGTTCATCCATTTCTGCTCTTGAGAGTTTCTCAAACAGGCGGACACCAAAAGCAATATTGTCATAAATAGACATCGGGAATGGAGTCGGCTTCTGGAATACCATTCCCACTTTGGCACGCAGCAACGCCACATCCTGTTTGTCCGTCAGGATATTATTGCCATCCAGCAAAATTTCTCCTTCTGCCCGCTGCTCACCATACAATTCATACATTTTATTGAAAGTCCGTAACAGCGTAGACTTACCACAGCCAGACGGACCGATAAAAGCCGTTACTTTATTCTTTGCAATATTCAACGTAATGTTTTTCAGCGCGTGAAATTTGCCGTAATAAAAGTTCAGATCACGTACCTGAATTTTACTGCCAGCGATATCATTAGCCATGTTCATTTACTTCTCTCTGTTGAAAATATCAGTCAGTGCTTTTTCTTGGCAAACAGCACACGCGCTACAATGTTAATCAGCAATACACACAGGGTTATCAATAATACGCCTGCCCACGCCAGTTGCTGCCATTCGGAAAATGGACTCATCGCAAATTTAAAAATAGTGACCGGTAAGTTGGCAATTGGCTGACTCAAATCAGTACTCCAGAACTGATTCGAGAGAGAGGTGAACAGCAGCGGCGCTGTTTCCCCGGCAATTCGGGCAATTGCCAGCAATACACCGGTGATAATGCCGGATACTGAGGCTTTCAGCGTGATGGCCGAAATCATCTTCCATTTAGGCGTTCCCAAGGCATAGGCTGCTTCACGTAAGCTATCAGGAACCAGTTTCAACATGTTTTCAGTGGTCCTGATGACAATCGGCACTTGCAACAACGCTAAGGCAATCACCCCTGCCCAACCGGAAAAGTGCTGCATTTTCGTTACAACGACAGTGTAAACAAACAAGCCGACGACAATCGAAGGCGCTGACAGCAAGATATCGTTGATAAAGCGGATCACCTCTGCCAACCATGAACGGCGGCCATACTCGGCCAGATAGATACCCGCCATGATCCCCAACGGAGTACCGATAATCGTCGCCCATAAAATCAACAACCCACTACCAACAATGGCATTTGCCAAGCCACCACCTTCCGTATTCGGTGGCGGTGTCATTTCTGTGAACAACGCCAGCGACATACCATCAAGGCCTTTGGTGACTGTGGAGAACAAAATCCACACCAGCCAGAACAGACCAAACAACATGGTTGCCATTGATAACAGCAGAGCGAGGCGGTTTTTCTGACGGCGCCATGCCTGCTTACGGCTGCGTGCATTTGCATCAATAGGCTTTTGCCCATCCATTGTTGCCATATCAACGCCCCTCATTCTTCGCCAGACGCATTATCATTAATTTTGACAACGCCAGCACAATAAAGGTGATCACAAACAGAACCAGGCCAAGCTCCATCAATGCTGAGGTATGTAAGCCAGATTCAGCTTCAGCGAATTCGTTTGCCAGCGCAGAAGTAATACTGTTGCCCGGCATAAACAATGAGAAACTGTCGAGCTGGTAAGTATTACCGATGATAAAAGTCACTGCCATCGTCTCCCCCAGCGCACGGCCAAGGCCCAGCATGACACCACCAATCACGCCATTGCGGGTGTAAGGCAATACAATGTGCCAGATAACTTCCCAGGTAGTACAACCGATACCATAAGCGGATTCTTTCATCATGACCGGTGTTTGTTCGAACACATCACGTATAACCGAGGCGATATAAGGGATAATCATGATAGCGAGAATGACACCAGCCGCCAGAATGCCGATACCAAAGGCCGGACCGGAGAACAGTTCACCCACAATTGGCATACCGGAAAGGATATTGCCGACCGGCTGCTGAAAATAGGTGGCAAACAGAGGTGAAAAAACAAATAACCCCCACATACCATAAACAATACTTGGAATTGCGGCCAGCAACTCAATTGCTACCCCAAGCGGACGTTTCAACCAGTTAGGCGCCAGTTCCGTCAGAAACAGTGCAATCCCGAAACTGACAGGCACCGCAATGATCAAAGCAATCAACGAAGTGACCAACGTACCGTAAATAGGCACCAATGCACCAAATTGTTCTGCCGGGGCATCCCACTCTTTATGCCAGAGGAAAGAGATGCCGAACTGCTGGATACTGGGCCAGGAGGCGATAATCAACGAGATAATGATGCCTCCCAGCAAAAACAAAGTCATCAGCGCAGCTAGCCGAACCAGTGCACTGAAAATAATATCGCCGTTTTTACTGGGTGCTTTTATTGCCGTTTTCTGTTCGGCCATAGAGCTTATTCTCATCCGGTTTAACTCCCCCTTAAACGGGGGAGAAATCAAAACTACAAATTTAATCGATACTTCAAACCGTTGCCATCAACACGATTTAGTACAGAACCTTGCCGTTGCTATCCTTCACATGGGTTTTCCAGGCCGCACGAACTTGCTCAACCACTTCTTTTGGCAGGGTTGCATAATCCAGATCATTCGCTTGTTTACTGCCTTTCTCGTAAGCCCAGTCAAAGAATTTCAGTATTTCGGCCCCCTTGGCGGCGTCTTTTTGCTGTTTGTGAACCAGAATAAAGGTGGTGGAAGTAATCGGCCACGCGTTTTCACCTTGTTGGTGAGTCAAATCCTGAGCAAACGTTTTGTGCCATTCCGCGTTCTTTGCTGCGGCGCTGAAACTCTCTTCTGTCGGGCTGACAACATTGCCATCAGCAGAGACCAGTTTGGTATAAGCCAAATGATTCTGTTTAGCGTAGGCATATTCAACATAACCAATGGACCCCGTCAGGCGCTGAACGAATGCGGCAATGCCATCATTGCCTTTACCACCTAACCCAACAGGCCAACTTACCGTGGAACCTGCACCGACTTTTACTTTCCACTCGCTATTCACTTTAGAGAGATAACGGGTAAACACAAAAGAGGTGCCGGAGCCATCCGCACGACGTACCACTGCAATATCCTGCTCTGGCAGTTTTACCCCCGGATTTAATTTAGTAATCGCCGGATCATTCCACTTTTTCACTTTACCTAAATAAATATCACCCAACGTTTTACCATCCAGTGTTAATTCACCAGATTTAATTCCAGGAATATTCACCGCCAGTACGACTCCACCGATGACCGTCGGGAATTGAAACAAGCCATCAGCCGCTAATTTTTCATCGGATAAGGGCGCATCGGAAGCACCGAAATCAACGGTATTTGCCAGAATTTGTTTTACGCCACCGGAAGAACCGATGCCTTGATAATTGACTTTATTACCGGTCTCTTTTTGATAAGAATCTGCCCACTTGGCATACACCGGGGCGGGAAATGTCGCACCTGCCCCCGTCAAGCTGGAAGCAGCGAATACAGACAGGGTTGTCAAAGAAAATGTCGCTGCCATTATGCCGGCTACGGTGATACGCATTAGTTTCATAACCCCTCCTAATGGGATATTGAGAATCAACAAAGAAATGTGTTCGTCAGATTAAAAAAGGTGTAGAAGGGAAAATAGGTCAATTTAGTTACAGCAAAATGTCTTAATTATGACATTTTTATGACAGCACAATGCAAACTCAGCCTGATGCTGACATAAAACTGTCATTTCCACAGGCCTTGAAATTAAAGCCGGAGATTATCATCAGGCCATTAAAAATTATCTTCCACAACAGGAATACAGGCACGAATAGATAATCCCCCTCTTGGGCTGGTGCCAATTTCAATTTTCCCGTCATGAGCATCAATAATCCGCTGAACAATAGCCAAACCTAACCCCGTTCCACTGTTGCTGCGCGCTCTTTCGCCCCGAACAAATGGCTGAAATAACTGCGGCAAATCTTCCGGCTTAATTCCTGCGCCATCGTCTTCCACCTGAAACCAGGCAAATTCATGTGTCTGACCACTGCTGACTTTAATCCAGCCATTACCATAACGATTGGCATTGACCAGCATATTAGCCAATGCCCGTTTAATGGAAATCGGGTTCGCGTTAACGGTTATTGGGGGAAGAGACAGATTATTTTCAATATCCTGCTCGTAGCCATTCTCTGCGGAAATAACCTCTTTGAGAATAGAATTAAGCTCACAGAATTCCATTGGCATTTCCTGCCCGGTACGGAGATAATCAATAAATTGCGCAATAATGGCATTGCATTCTTCAATATCTTTATTGATAGATTCAGACAAATAAGCATCTTCCTTGCTCATCATTTCTGTTGCCAAGCGGATACGTGTCAGTGGAGTACGCAAATCATGACTTACCCCGGCAATTAATATCGTCCGATCACTTTCCAATAACTTTATTCCTGCGGACATTTGGTTAAATGCACGAATAGAAGCGCGAACTTCCAGCGACCCTGCCTCCCGCACCGTAGGCATCATAATACCTTTACCTGTCTGTCTGGCAGCATACTCCATTTCCAGCAAGGGCCGGTTCTGAAAACGGATATAAAGCCAGATACAGCCAAACGTCAGTAATAAAATTGCCAATGTATAACGGAAAATGGGTGAGAATTGATTTTGCTCGATCTCAGTCAGAGGAACCCTGACCCAAATATCGGGGGCCAAATAAGAATTAAGCCAAAGTATAGGGCTCTCTTTGTTTATCTCCAGACGCAGATCAGCTTTGCCACCAAGGTATTGACTCATCTTCTCACTCAGGAAATCATAATGCCTGGCCCAACGTAAACCTTGTATCTCCGCGTCAGACTCAGAATACAGCGTAATACCCAACTCCTGATAAATCTCCCGGCGCACTACCGGTGAGATCACCAGAAAAGATCCGTCCTCCAGCTTCAATCTTTCAGCCATTAAAGTACGAACTTCATACGCTAATACTTTATTAAACTGCTGCAAGCTTGGCATGATAACGAAATTCACAACGACCAGGTAACTGGTTACTAGACTGATAAACAGCATAGCCATGACCAAGAATAAAGTACGGGTAAAAGTGCTGCGAGGGGAAAATCGCAATCGCTTCATACACGGCTCCCATCAGGCACAAAAACATAGCCCAGCCCCCAGATGGTCTGGATATAGCGCGGGTGTGCAGGATCTTCTTCAATCACACGGCGCAGACGTGAAACCAAAACATCAATAGATCGCTTCATAGTGCTGTATTCCCGGCCGAGGGCTAAACCCATTAGCTTATTACGGGACAGCGGTACACCAGGATAAGAAACCAACACTTTTAATATGGCAAACTCACCACTGGTCAGTACTATATGTTCATCTCCCTGAAACATTTCCCGAGTACTCAGATTAAGACTGAACTTACCAAAATTAATAATTGCATCATCCTCAGCGGGTATGCCCAGTAATTTATTGGCCTGACGACGTAATACCGCCCGGATACGTGCCAATAACTCACGAGGATTAAATGGCTTAGGAATATAATCATCAGCGCCAATCTCCAACCCAACAATGCGGTCTACTTCTTCCCCTCTTGCCGTCACCATAATAATCGGCACCGGATTATTTTGTTTTCTCAGTCTTTGGCAAACAGAAAGCCCATCTTCTCCAGGTAACATTAAATCCAATACAATTAAGCTAACGGATTCCCGTGTCAATAAGCGGTCCATCTGCTCCGCATTAGCAGCACTACGTACCTGAAAACCTTGTTCTGTCAGATAACGCTCTAATAACGTTCGTAAACGCATGTCATCATCCACCACAAGGATTTTGTTACCTTCTTGCATTATTGAACTCCAAATAAATACTACATGCTTTGCTAAATTTATCATTATGAAGAAGATTAAACCAAAGATAGAAACCAGATATATATATTTTAAGATAATTTCTTATAGGACTTATTTTCATACGTTATTAATCTGAATGTTAATTCAATGGTAAGCCACTGACTGCCAAAACCCTATAACCTGCTGTTATTAATTGATTTTTTACGATAATTTCAGCACCAGCTGGTTTACTCATCAATATCCTGGCTACCGGCGAATTAACCGAAATCCACCAGCTAACTGCATCAAATTCATCAGACAGGCTAAACGAACAATGCTTTCCGCTTCATATCATCTTCCCATCAGATCCACGCGCCAGCATAAACCTTTCCTTCCTGACGAGGATCTGGATCGACCATTTTCAATACATCCCAATATTTGGACAAGAAACTACCCGGATAGGTTTCTCTTAATCTTTTCTTACCATAATAAACAATTTAGTTCGCTTTTTCTCCGATTGAACCCTCTGACCTGTTTTTCATTATTAGTAAAGCAGGAAGCGCGTCACATTTTCTGTCATGCAACCAATACAATTCTTCAACGCTGATACAAATAAATTTACCCAGACAACTGAATAGCTACTCACTTTTTCGCTGGCAGTGGCCAGAAGGAACGACGATGCCTTGATCACCCAAATGTAGCCAATGCGCTGACCTTACAAAATGGGAAAGATTTAGACTCACAATTTCGGAGCGAAAACTTTACTCTTTAGTGGTTAAAAGACACAAATATAATTTACACGCTATGTCACAGATGACAAATTATGGCTACTATCAGTAAATATGAAAAATAATACAGGGATCACCCAGCCAGAATAAAAACATGATTACTTTTATAATAAATCAAATTGTTATGTCATTTTTTTGCTTGACAATGAAAAGTCGACATAATCGCAATGACATAGAGTGTTCCTTTTCGTCTTCAAGGGTTACGATATGAAACAATTACAAAAAGTAATATCTCTTACTCCATATCAACAAGATATCTTTTTTGAAAATCAGCGCAACCCACAAAGCGCTCAATACACTTTGGCACAGATACGGTACCTTTCCGGGGATATTAATCTTGATAAGCTCGTTATAGCGGCAAATAATGTTCTTAATCAGGAAATCATCGGCAAAATACAAATTTTAGAAGAAAATGAGTTATTAACCCAGCGTATCAATCATTGTATGGCTGAGGTTAAAGTCGAGATAATCAACAGCGAATATTTACAATCACAATCTCAAACTGGTGAAGACTTTATTGCGGCATGGCCGGCTAAAGTATTCAGTTTAACCGGTGTTCCTCTGTTAGAAGTCGCCATTGTTACCCCGAACCAAGCTAATTATGTTGCCCTTTTGTTACGTACTCATCATATTGTTTGCGATGGCTGGGGGATGAATTTACTCAGCACAAAAATCCTCCAGCAATATCAAAGTTCAGAACCAGCCCCAGAATATGCCTTTAACACGCAAAAAGAGTATTTGGCGGCTATTACCCAATCGTTAGAACATCTAAAACACCCTTCCACGGTGAATGAAGTTTCTGCGCTGGCGAAAACTATCGAAGGGGTTGAACCCGTTTTATTTACCCGTCAGAAGTCAACCGGAAATACCCAATTTATAAAACAGCAGATGACATTAACCCGTTATCAGGTTGAAAGTGCACTAACTACTGGAATGTCCCCTCTTTTAGTTATGACCACAGCACTTGCTGTTTTATTAACACGGATACACAACAATTCTCATATCACTATCGGTATCCCGCTATTTAACCGTCAGGAAAGTAATATCAATACCATTGGTGAATGGGCCAATACGCTACCAATTTCCGTGACCGTTGACTCCGCGATGAGTTTGCGGGTATTAACCCAGCAAATTAAGCAAAAAATTAAATTTCTGAAACAATATGAACATGTTCCTCTGAGCCAACTGATAAAAACACACAATAGGGCCGGTAATATTTCCCGCCTGCTATTTGATGTTACAGTTTCCTATCTTCAATTACAGAAGATTCCTGCGTTCGAAAAGATTGAACACCATACAAATTCTTACGCCAATGGTCATGAAACAGATGTTTTAGCCATTCATATGATTACCAATGGTGACAACAATGATGTCGCCATCAATTTCCGGGGTGCCGCTGATGTTTTCAATACTGACTATTCATTTGAACAGTTTACCGCATCACTTTCCCAAATAATTTTACAAATCATCACAGCACCGGACAGTGGGATTTCACATATTGATATTTTTCCGACAGAGAAGGAGCAACAACTGCAATCCTTTGAACAAGGGCCAAATATCGCTTTCTCTGACAGAGAAACCATTTCTACCTTATTTGAAAAACAGGCTGCTTTATATCCTGAGGCAATTGCCATTAAATCGGCAAAACACGCTTCACAATCCTGGAACTATCAACAATTACAGGCTCATACCGATAATATCGCATCCATGCTGGTCGGGCATGGAGTGCAATCCGGGGATGTTGTTGCCGTTATGATGGAACGTAGCGAAGAAATGCTGGCTGCCATTTTTGCCACTCTGAAAGTGGGGGCAACTTACCTGCCCATTGATATTTCTTATCCTGCGGAAAGAATAGAGTATATTCTGCAAGACAGTGGTGTTTCTGTCATTCTGACAGAACGCTCAATAAATGGAACATTTGCTGAACACTATCAAGTGTTAAACAGCCGGGATGCATCTGATACCGTAACATTACCGTTACTTAACCGTTCTGACCCCAATTCATTGGCTTATATCATTTATACCTCAGGTTCCACCGGGTGGCCGAAAGGTGTGATGATTGAACACAGATCAGTTGTTAATCGGCTGGAATGGATGCAGGAAAAATATCCGTTAAATGAAACCGATGTTATTTTGCAAAAAACACCCATCTCGTTTGACGTTTCCATATGGGAACTATTCTGGTGGTCAATCACTGGCGCCTCTGTCGCTTTACTACCACCCGGGGCACAAAAAGATCCTTTAGAGATCATTAAAGCGATTAAAGAACATGATGTTACGACCGTGCACTTTGTTCCTTCGATGCTGTTTCCTTTCCTTAATACACTAGAAACGCAACCTGAGCTGATAACTCAAATTAGCAGTTTGCGCAGAATTTTCACCAGTGGCGAAGCATTATCCCCCGCTCGGGTAAATCAATTTAAGAGGATATTTACGCAGTTTGGCAAAAACATGCCGTTATTAGTTAATCTGTACGGGCCAACCGAAGCAACAGTCGATGTCTCCTATTATGAGATCCCGACCAGTTCGACGGACGAGATTACCCGGGTGCCAATTGGTTATCCTATCAATAATACCGCACTGCGTATTATGTCGCTTCACAACACCCGGCAGCCGATTGGTGTAGCAGGGGAATTACAAATTGGTGGCGTGGGCCTGGCGCGTGGATATCTTAACAAGCCTGAATTAACTGATGAGAAGTTTATCCGTGACATATCCGGTTTAACAACAGAGCGTTGGTACCGCACTGGGGACCTGACCAGATGGTTGCCTGATGGTAGTATCGAATATCTTGGACGTATTGACAATCAGGTGAAAATCCGTGGAAACAGGATCGAACTGGGCGAAATCCAGAATACGCTGGAGAGAATGTCGGGCATTACCCGTGCAGAAGTCCTGCCTGAGCATAATGAACAATGTGGCACCTATCTCTGCGCCTATTATGTCGCCAGTAAAAATTATACCGCTGATACGCTACGTGACCGCCTGTTAGACTCCTTACCTGAATTTATGGTACCCACAAAATTTATTGCTGTACCCTTTATACCCCTGACACCGAATGGTAAGGCGGATCGCAATGCGCTGAGTCAGCTAACGCAGGATAAAGTTCTTGCAACGGCACATAGGCCCTCAACCGAACTTGAAAAAACCCTGGTTAAAATATGGCAAAGCGTTCTGAACATCAGCAATATTGGTATCAAGGATAGTTTCTACTCTATCGGTGGTGATTCAATCCTGATGCTGAAAATCCGTTCCGAAGCTGAAAAAGCCGGCATCAAAGTCACTCTGTCACAGTTGACGCAATATCTGACAATTTCTGCGTTGAGCCAACAGGTTGAACTCTCACAACCTATCACAGACACGTTGGATCTGTTGCCATTTGCCCTGATTGATGAAGCAGAAAAGGCCAGATTATCTGGTTTTGCAGATGCTTATCCGGCGACACAGCTGCAATTGGGTTTGATCTATCATAGCCAGCAGGCCAATGATTCAGCAAAGTACAAAGATGTTTTCCGCTATACCCTTCAAGCCAAGTGGGAACCCAATCACTTCAGGAAAAGTGCAGTGGTATTAATTCAAAGGCACCCAGCCCTACGTTCACACTTTAATCTGGCTGACTTTAAAGAACCCCTGCAAATCGTGAATGAATCTATCAATATTGATTCAGCCGTTACAATTACTGATCTCAGTGAAATTGATATTATCCGCGCTGAATATCAAATTATCCAATATATGCATCAGCAGACGCACCATCATTATCTCTTCGATCAGGCACCACTATTTAACATCAGATTATTTAAAACAGCAGAAGCGCTTGAACTGATTCTGAGTTTTCACCATGCAATCCTGGATGGCAACAGTGTAGCTAACTTAATACGCGAATTACTGCATCACTACATTGATAATGATGGAAAGGGTATTACTGATATCCGTCTGCCGTCACCCGCATTATCTGTACAGAATGAGCTACTATCGTTGACATCTGTAGAGGACAAAATCTATTGGCAGAATGAACTTTCCGGATTATCCCGAACACAGGTCACAGGCTATAGGCTCTATGATGTTCCATCTGATGAAGTTTTAATATCGAAATCAGTATCAATACCCGATGATATAGAAGAACGGCTAAAAGACTGGGTACAACAACAACGTGTATCAACTAAATCCGTATTTTTCGCTGCACATTGCGCCACAATTGCCTTATTTGCCGAACAGGATGAAATTGTAACGGGCTTAATCACTCATAGCCGGCCTGAGGTACAGAACTCAGAATATTTATTGGGGTTATTCCTTAATACATTACCGGTTCGTTTTTCAGCAACAGGTAAAACCTGGATAGAGTGTGTCAATGACGTCTTTATCACAGAGCAACGTCATTCACCACATAGAAAATACCCTCTGAATGCTATCCAGCAAGCTGCGGGTGATGGAGCAAAAATCAGTACCGCTTTTAACTATGTCTATTTCCATGCGTTAGCAGCAGTCTTTAATTCTCCCGATTTGCGTTTGATTTCATTCATTCCCTGGGAAGAAACCAATTTTGAAATCCTGGTTAACGTTATGACAGATTTTGCTACCGGCCGTAACGTATTACGCTGTGACTTTGATGGTACGGTGTTCTCATCGGTTCAGGCTGATATGTTTATTGATGCTTACTTAACTATTCTCAGAAATATTGTCAGCCGGAGTGACGAAAAAGCCTCACTTAGCACAATACCCAAAATATCCACTCATGCTATTACTCCTTCTTCAACTTTCACATCGGTTATTGATGCAATCAATTGGGCTGTCAGCCAGTATAAGTCGGCAATCGCGCTGAAATATGGCAATGAAAAATGGCGATTTGATGAACTTTGGCATAAATCGGCACTGATCGCTGATGCTTTAGTAAAATGGGGCGTTCGCGCAGAAACGCCAATAGGAATTGCTCTGAAGCGTTCCCCGGAATTGATTGCAACCTTGATCGGTGTATTACGTGCAGGGGGAATCTGTTTTCCGCTGGATTTAAGTTATCCAGCCCAACGCGTTGAAGCAATGATTGGACAGGTAAAACCATTGCTCATTATTACCAATAGAGCACAGCAGCCCGCCAGCCCCCAACCTCCCGCCACTCCATTAATTGATGTGAATGAACTGCTTCAAGGACCAGACTCATTAATACAACCTACTGCCGCTACTATTGCTCCTGAGCAGATAGCCTATTTACTCTTCACTTCCGGCTCTACCGGTATACCAAAAGGCGTTGCCATGCCGCATCGAAGTCTGGCTAATTTAGTGAAATGGCAAAACTCAACAGCCAGTGGAATCAGGGCATCATCGACACTGCAATATGCACCACTGAGTTTTGATGTTTCGTTCCAGGAAATTTTCTCCACATTGGCTTCAGGCGGAACATTACATCTTATCAGCGATGAGCAGCGCAAAGATCCGGCTAACCTGCTCCGATTGCTTCATCAGCACCAAATCGAGCGCATTTATCTGCCCTATGTTGCCCTGCAACAATTGGCAGAAACAGCGGATACATTGAATATTTACCCTGAAAAGCTAAAAGTGGTGATTTCATCAGGAGAGCAGTTACGCGTTACGGATGAAATCAGGAAGTTCATTGGCAAGCTCGAAGATGGGCTCCTTGAAAACCAGTACGGACCAACGGAAACACACGTTATTACCTCATTTACCATGAGCGGCAATACTGAAACCTTCCCGGCATTGCCGCCTATCGGAACCGCGATTAACAATGCTAACGTATTGATCCTGGATGATAAACTACAGGAAGTTTTTCCTGGAGTACGTGGTGAGATTTATGTCAGTGGCCCCTTATTAGCCTTGGGATATTACAATCAACCGGAACTGAGCGCTGAACGTTTTATCACACTCACAAACTCTCCGGGGAAATGGTATCGTACCGGCGATCTGGGCATCAAATTGAATAATGGCGTGATATTGTGCCTGGGACGCAAAGACTCCCAAGTTAAAGTACGTGGTTACCGGGTCGAGCTGGCAGAAGTGGAACTCGCTATTGCCAGTACACCAGGTACAGATCAATTCATCAAAGACATCGCTGTTGTTATTCAGCAACATAACACCAATGACCGTTTCCTGGTGGCATTTCTGGTGGGAGAAAAGAGTGACAATATAGTTGATAAGGTATCTGAGCATCTGCTTGCCACTCTACCGCAATATATGATCCCCAGCCATATCGAATGGTTGGATTCCCTGCCTAAAACACCGAGTGGCAAAAGGGATGACCGTCAATTAAGCCAAACCGTTATCACCCGGCACCATACCGACAGTCATGATGGGAAACCTAACGATAGCTATGAACGTACATTATGCGAACTGGCCGCCGATTTATTAAAGATCCCATCGATTTCTGTACATCAGAATCTGTTTGATATGGGAGGAACCTCTCTGACAGCCATGCGTTTGGTGGTGCTGGTTGAAAAACATTTTGGCGTCAATATTCCGCTATCGGTATTTGTCAGTGATCCAACAATTGCTCAGTTGGCGCTGCGGGTTCGCCACAGTGATGCACAAGCGCACTTTAGCCCACTGGTGCCGATGCGTACCACCGGTAAACGCCGCCCGCTATTCTTCGTCCATCCCATGGGCGGTAACGTTCTGTCTTATCTGCGTTTAGTGAAACACTTGCCGGCTGACCAGCCATTTTATGCATTGCAGGCTCATGGTGTTGACGCGGGATCAACACCTCTCGCCACGGTACAACAACAGGCAGCTAACTATATTCAAACTATCCGGCAAATACAGCCACAAGGGCCTTATTCACTGGGCGGCTGGTCATATGGCGGCTTTGTCGCTTTTGAAATGGCCCGGCAACTGAAAGAGTCAGGCGAGAAAATAGCTGACCTCTTTGTGCTGGATACGATGACACTGAATGCACAATCACGGTGGAAAACAGATGATGACGCCTTGCTGAATTGGTTCTTCTGGGAACTGCTATGGCTTAACCAAGGAGCGAGTTTACCTGAACAGATTGTTCCTAAACACATAACTACCTTGCAAGAACGTTTTGAATATATCACCGAACACGCCATCGTTACCGGAGCCATTCCACAAGCGAGTTCAAGAGCTGTGGTGCAGCGACTGTTTGAAGTCTACAAGACTAACTGGCAGGCTGCGGCGGATTATTCAACGCATAATATTGCCAATGTTGATATGACATTGTTGCATGCGACCCGGCCTTTACCCAACATATTACGTTCGATGCATGACGCTGTTTGCAGTGAATATCGTGATCCCAAAAATGGCTGGGGCAATAAGACTACAGGTAAGCTAAATGTCATTGATGTCCCTGGCGATCATCTGGAAATAATGGAAGAGCCCTACGTTGCCGAGGTAGCAAAAGTAATTTTGAATGAAATGCGTATCTCCTCCTCTCTAACCACAACATCAATTAAGAGCATAAAATGAACAAACCATTGAAAGTCATTATTATAGGTGCAGGGATTGGTGGATTGACAACCGCAGTCGCTCTGCAACACATCGGTTGCACCGTCGAGATCTACGAACAAGCACCAGAGCTGAGAACCAGTGGTTCTGGGTTATCCGTGATGTCTAATGCTTTAGCTGCGCTTGGCACCTTGGGTATCAATCTTAATTTGGAGCACTTCGGTGCTCCCGTCAAAACCTTTGAAATACGTACCGCTGGTGATCGTTTATTAAGACGACTACCTCTGACAGAGGTTTCCGCAGAAAATGGCGCTGCCAGCGTATGTATCTCACGTAAGGCATTACAACAGGCACTATTGCAACAGTTACCTGATATTGAAGTCAAAACGTCTGCTAAGGTGATTGCAGTTAATCAATCTGCCACTGGTGTGTTTGTAAAGTTTGCTGATGACCGTGAAGCCCAGGGAGACATACTCATCGGTGCCGATGGCATTTACTCTACCGTACGGAATCTAATTCATGGCTCGGAACCTACCCGCCCTGCTGATTATATTTGCTGGCTGGCTATCACTCGTTACCGGCACCCGCAAATTACGCCAGGTTATATCGTGCATTATTGGGGAGCCGGTAAACGGATTGGTTTAATTGACATTGGCGGGGGAGAAGTCTATTGGTGGGGAACGTCCAATATGAAAGACAAACAAGCTCGAACATGGCAAGGTTCCAACCAAGACGTTGCCGATTTCTACCAGGGCTGGCCAAATATTGTCTCAGATATCATCTTAAAAACGCCTTCGACAGACATTATCGCCGTTCCCGCTCAGGATCGCCCTTTTTCTCCACATTGGGGAAAAGACCGCATCACATTATTAGGTGATGCCGCACACCCGATGCTGGCCAGCTTAGGGCAAGGTGCCGGAATGGCAATGGAGGATGCAGCCGTTCTGGCTCACGCTATCAGGCAGAAAGCTGATCCTATAGCTGCATTGCGCCTTTATGAAAAAACACGTATTCCAAGAACGGAAACGATGGTCAATGCCTCAAGATCGATGAGTGATATTGAGCAAGAGGATCGTTTTTTCCCTCGACTGAAACGAAATCTGGCCTTGCGCTTGGCACCTGAGTCCGCATTAAAACAGAATATTAAAAGTTCCCTGATATTTACCATGGATAGTTGAGACATTATAAAATGGCAATTCAATCTCCGTCACCGAATCCAGTGCATACCGGTTCAGACTACCATTGAGATGCCTATCGGATCATCGAGGAGAGCGTTCAGAATTCTGTGTCACATTAATTTAGCCGTAACACATTATCTAAACGCCCTTCAAAGTAAATATTAGAGTTGCGACAACGTTAGATTCCAGCTCTAGATTGGCATTGTCCATTTTTCCTGTGCATTGAAAAGCCCCAGATAAAGCAGTTTCATCAGATTTCATTCGGGAACGCCCCTTTGGTTTTTGTCAGTTTCCTGAACTGACGGTGTACAGCTTCTTATGCTTTAACTCAATTCCTTGCGTTGCCGGTAAATCTGCGGCGCTTCACTTATCTGGCAGCATTGCTGATAAAAGTTCCTCCATAAAGCTAACTGCCCTAACCGGGTTATCCTGCGCCACCAGTAGCGATATACTTAACCTCATTATTCCTGTCCGCTTGTGTTCATCCGTTGATATTTATGTTTTAACTCTCCGAACACTTCACCTGCTGCCAGACCTTCTCCACTTTCAATGCCGGCACTCACCGCTGCACGTAGCTTTGCTAGCTTCTGCGCCTTCCAACATGCGGTAACCCAGCCCGGGAACTTCACTGACATTGTTGTAACGTCCGCTGTTGATTTACTCACGAATAAACCCCTCGAAGTGAGGACTTAAAGCAACACTTAATGACCTGAACGAGTAGATAGTTAAAACTTTTAAAGCCCACTTATAAGAGTTGCCATAATTACTTATAATGATATTTATCAATACAACTCACTATATCTACAATATAAAATGAAGACTAAGCTTATAACCCGCGAAGGTTACAACAAACTAAAGGAAGAATTAGATTATCTATGGCGTGAAGAACGCCCGGAAGTCACTAAAAAAGTCACTTGGGCGGCAAGTCTCGGAGACAGGAGCGAAAACGCAGATTATCAATATAACAAGAAGAGACTACGGGAGATTGATCGAAGAGTCAGATACCTGACCAAGAGTCTGGAAGAATTACGGTGTGTTGATTACTCCCCTCAACAAGATGGGCGTGTATTCTTCGGTGCATGGGTAGAAATCGAAAATGATCAAGGGGAGATTAAACGTTTCCGTATTGTTGGGTACGATGAGATTTTTGGTCGCAAAGACTACATATCAATTGATTCTCCAATGGCCCGGGCTTTATTGAAAAAAGAGGCCGGAGACAGTGCAACCGTTCACACACCAATAGGAAAAGTCTTATGGTACGTAAATGAGATTGAATATATGAAATAGCCTATATACTGTTTCAACATGATATAATTAAACTTCAACTCTATTTAGGTTTGATAATATTCACGCATATAAATAAAAAATAAAATCACAAATACCGGATGTATTTTAAAGTTTACACAACCGAAATATAAAGAAATAAAAAATAATGTTTACCCCTTGATTTGAACAGGACTTATGTTAGAAATATAAGCGAACAATTATTTCAATGGAGAAAGATTAGATTCATAATAAATTTTACCAATATGTAACCCACTTGTTTATATTTCTTGGAAATATAACTTCTAATTATTTCAAATATAACTCTGTGCTGTACAGAGTAGAAATTTAATTTCATTTTTTTACTAAAATACTAGAAAAACAGAATTTTTAAGATATTTATCTAGAGGATGCGTTAAATGAAAATAGCAGGCATAGCAGGATCACTTCCATCACGGCTTGTTACAAATGAGGAAATTGTTAATTTAGTTGAGCAACATTCAAAAGAAACCTTTCAGGGAGATTTACCTAAGACATTAAAATCAATAGGAAAATTACTCAATAAAAGTGGTATAGAAACCCGATATTGGCTGGCAGAGGGTGAAAAGCCCATGCAACTCATGGAAGCAACGTTCGATCGCGCTTTAGCACAAGCTAATATAAACAAAGCAGAAATCGATCTGTTGATCTACCCCAGTGTCACTCGTGGCTTCACTGAGCCGGCCAATAGTACTTTTATTTCCAAAGCGCTGGGACTCAATTGCAGAAATTACGATGTCATAGACGCCTGTAACGGCTGGGTGACAGCAATGGATATTATCAATAGTAAAATGAAAGCAGGTGAAATACGCCATGCTGCTATTGTTAATATGGAGTTTGGTATGTCCGATGGTGGACCTATCTTCCCACAGAACTTTTCTTTGCATTCTTCATCAGAGCTGGCTTATAAATTTCCAAGTTTTACGATAGGTGAAGCAACAACTGTCACCATACTGAGTCATGAATCACCCGATAACTTCAAATTTTCTTATATCAATAGACCAGATTTAGGCGATCTATCTACCATTTCCTTACCTAATTGGGAACTGTTTTGTAACGATTCTGATGTTGAACGCATTTCACCTCTTGGGGGACAATGTCGGTTTAATTCATACGCAGCGCTACTACATGAATATGGCCGGGAAGGAACAATAGGGGTATTTAATAAGCACCAAGTTTCCAACAATGATATTCACAAAATCTTTATTCACACTGGTTCACCAAAAATGTGGCACGAATTTGGACAGTCAATCGATGTTGAGAACAAGATGCATCATGTTGGACATAAAACAGGTAACATTGTTACTGCATCTATTCCTTTTGGAATCATTGATGCTGTTCACCAAGGTCTGCTGGAGAAAGAGCAGTTCTGTATGGGATGGGCGGGAAGCGGTGGAATGGTTTTTGCTGCAATGTCGTTCAAATTTTAGTTCACAATTTTATTGAGTCAATCAAGGCAGGTAGCAGGGTACATACAATCAAAAATATATCACCAAAGCGAATTGATATTACTATCCCAGTTTGATATATATTGAAACATTAATATTATCACAATGGGCTAAAGCTGAGATATGCACCTGCGCTGCTAATGATAAAGAAACCGATCTGTCAGATTAAAGATACAATAAGTAAACTCCTATCCACATTGGCCTGGAGTGGATACTCATCTAGATAGAGCATCAATAAAGCCGGAAGACCGCAAAGTCTTCTGGCCTGAATTAATAAAAAAATCCAATTACTCTGAACTCATATTTCATTTTAAATTTCTTTAATTGAATTATCTCCATTAATCCTAAATAACCCAAATATCGCCAATCGCCTGGAGCCATACGCTATTCACGGCAGGGCGCGAGCATACTTTTTTAAAACCTATTGAATGAAGACTAATAGCATGATCTCATTAGCCTTATTTTCCTGCTAATCACTCACCAATGAACCTGATTGAACATTTATCCGTTGTGAAAGAAACCCGCTCTGATATCAATCGTCAGTACGAGCTGGTTGATGTTATTTTCCTTGTCGTCAGTGCCATTATGGCGGGAGCCGAAGGCTGGCAAGACATTGAAACTTATGGTCATGCCAAAATTAAGTGGCTGAAAGAATACCGCCCCTTTCTCCAGGGGATACCCTGCCGACATACGATGGCGAGAATACTGCGCACCATCGAGCTGGATTCATTACTGGAGGCCTTACTCAACTGGGTCAATGAACAACGTGAACAGGTCGGAAAACCGGTTATCGCCTTTGACGGAAAAGTCCTGCGACGGGCTTACCGGAATGAAAAGAAAAACGCCGTCCAACTGGTCACCGCGTATGATACTGAGCGCGGATTAGTGTTGAGCCAGAAAGCCACGACCACGAAAAACGGTGAAATCAGTATCGTCCGTCAAATGCTGGATATCCTCAACCTGAAAGGCAGCATTGTGACGCTTGATGCCCTGCATTGTCAGCGTGAAATCCTGCAAAAAATCAGTGAGAAGAAAGCCCACGTCGTGGTTCAGGTGAAGAAAAACCAACCCCGTCTGTGGGAAGCCGTGCAGTCTCAGTTTCAGCAGGTGTTTGATGCAGGAAAAGAAAAAATTATTACGGAAATCAAACAAGAAGCGCATGGCCGCCGGGAAGAACGTTATGTATTTCAACTCAAGCCCCAATTTCCCCCTGATATCGCGGAAAGATGGCCGACAATCCGCAGTATTATTGCCGTTGAACGGCACCGGACAGAAAATGGCAAGGGTACGGTGGATACGGCTGACTATATTAGTTCCCTCTCTCCCCGGCATAAATTATTGGGGCACTATATTCGCCAGCATTGGCGCATTGAGAATAGCCAACATTATATTCTTGATGTCGTTTTTAAAGAGGATGATCCACGTATTGTATTGGACGGAGCCATTGAAAATTTGGCGTTATTCCGGCGTATCATGTTGAACATGGTCAAACAATGTGATTGTGGTGCACCAAGCCAACGAAATAAACTCAAAAAAGCCGGCTGGAATGATGATTATCGTGCGCGAGTTTTCTTCGGGTGAAGAGTAATCAAAGTATGCTCGCGCCCTGCGGCCATCCCTGCGCGATCTGAATGATATAGTGAAAAGCGGCTAAAGAAGTCTCGCCTGATAGTCTGAATCGGTGCCAGACCATAGGACTGATACCCCGAAGGGCGACTTTCACGATATAAGTTTTCATGGCGAGCTACCTGAGAAAAATAGGCTTAATTGCTCATTCTATTGCCGACTGAACAGAGTGCCCCACACTTTTTTATGCTCTCGTTTTGATACGGTTAAAGACGGGCGTAGCATTGTTGCTTTACATTTCACATTTAAGGAAGACAACCAAATAAAAATGGATATTTAACAAAAATTATTAAAGAAAAATATAAGGTCAACATATTTATTTGGTTTTATATTTCTTTTTAAAAATAGTTCAGTGTGATATTTTAGTAATTTACATTATAAAATTTACTATAAATAACTAGGATGGTACTTTTATGTCACATGTAATTTATTTATCTCTGAGTGGTAAAAAACAAGGTTTAATCTCTGCTGGGTGTTCAACGCTTGATTCGATAGGAAACAGATACCAAAAAGGGCATGAAGATCAAATACAGGTACTTAGTTTGAATCATACGATGACAAGAGAACAAAATGTAAGTCATCACCCAATACAATTCATCAAACCTATAGACAAATCGTCTCCATTATTAGCTATGTCGATAGATTCAAACGAATCACTCGATGGTAGTTTTATTTTCTATAGAACCAGCCCAGCTGGGAGTTTAGAACTTTTTTATGAAGTAAAATTCACAGAAGCAACAATTTCTGATATTTCTTGTACTTACCCTAATTCTATTGATAGTAATGAACTTATTCCATATGAAAAAATATATCTCAAGTATAAATCCATTACATGGAGTCATATAACTGCTGGCACATCAGCATATAGCATATGGAATGATAGGGTTTTTTAATAAAAAAAGGCTAAGAAAATCTCTTAGCCTTTTTTTTTGCTACTCAAGTATGCTGATACAAAATAAACAACTGTTATAATTAAACTCCCTATAGAAAAAACAGTATCCCATGAATCAAAAAAGAAACTTACGGATACAATACCCCATATTGTAATAGCAACTACAAGAATATTTGACCAAAAAAAATCTTCAATCAATCCGCTAAATAACCCTTTTTTTCTTTTTTTGTTACTCATATACTATAACCTCAATTATCTATAATATCTGCGAGTACACGAGCAACCTTTTCTTCGTAATAACGCCCTTTTCTATCATCTATTGTCGTTGTACTTAACAAATAAACAGCCCATTTAAGTTTGGGTTCAACTATGAAATATAACATTTCTACTTTATTAAAATACAAAACCCAATAAAGTTTAGGGCAGATTATTTTAAGATTATTCGCTGCTATTGATGCTTTTTCAAAATTTCCATATCCTTGAAGTACGGATAATATTGCATTTATTGCCATCCTTCCTAATCTCTGCACTACAACGCTTCTTATTACATTTAAATATATCGCTTCTGTTATTACCATAGTAATACCAGTCTTGACTGACTGCCCCGTTGAATATTTAGCGGAAATTTTTATCATATTAGCATATATTCTTTTTTGTGCCTCTTCATCATTACCATCAAATACTTCCTTAACAATTAAATCTATTATTCTTTTAATGAAGTTAACATTTTTTTTTAGCTCACCTAAATTTAAATACATCCTTTCATCTTCTTTTTTTATTTTATCATGTACATCCTCGTAACCTTCAAAATATGGGGAAAGCCTATAATACAGTTCTCTTCTCATACCTAAACCAATCGTTTCAGCGATGTCAACCGCCATATCAGCAACATCGCTTACTGAACGCTTTACTGCTGAAGCGCTTACCCGATGAGCTTCTTGCACTCTCATATCAAAATCATTTTTTTGTTCAAATGCTCTTCGTAATTCATTTTCAATATCAAATCCCATATATACCTCTAATCAATGTGTAATCGAATTTTCTTCAAATTTTAGTGTTAATTGTAGCGGCTCGCAATCGAAATCCCTCCGGTTCGCAATCAGCGCCAGTTTCGGCTCACATTAACTGCAAATGAAAAACACCACCGGCTCACATTACGTGATAATGGGCTCGCATTTATCCTGCCCGGCTCGCAATCCAGTCCGCCGGGCTCACAATAACGAGAGCATAAAAAAGTGTGGGGCATTTATGCAGCAACCGTTTCTGTCCAATAATGCTCCGTTTCGTCACCTAATTTTATGCCCGGATACCAATGCTCAAATTGGGTTTTCAAATCATCATTAAGTACCGCTGTGCGTGTCTGAAGTAAGTAATGCGCTCCTTGTTGACTCCATTGCATTTGCTGCTTTTTCACCATCCGTTTAGCGATAACTTCATTGATCGTCGATTCAACAAATGATGAAGAAATTGGTTCGCCATATCGGTACATTTCACCGTAATTCGGGATCATCATGCTGTTATTTTCAATATAGGTATACATTTCATCGAGATGTTTTAACAATGATTTATTGTTACCATAATGCGATATGTCCTCATCACACATCGCAGCACAATCATCCAGGTGTTCTAATGCCTTAATCACATTTCCATGCCAGATAGACCATTTTGTACTGGTTAAAGAGTCCAATAATTCTGCACCGAGTTCCGGCGCGTTTTTAGATACCCCTTTGGCATATTGTTTTAGTACGGTCAGGCGCATCGTGATATGAAACCAGTCGAGCACGTGCTGGGATTCAGGGTACAAATTAAATTGCAGATCCCTGAGATTATCAGCGCCATCTGATAAGAAAGTAATTTGTTGATTAGCCTGCATTCCCTGTGAAGATAACTGAGCCATAAGTTTTCTTCGGGCATGATTTTCCAGACATTGCACAAAACCAAAGCGTTTGGTTGGGACATGAGTAGCGAATGATTTTCCGGCGATGACTTCGAAATGATGTTTTCTATCGTCCCGATTTCTGACGTAGCCACCATCAATGCCAACCGTCATCGGTTTTCCCGGTTTGGGTAATTTTTCCCATTCTCTGGGATCACCGGGGAGAAAATCAGGCAACCCCTCTAATTCGGCCTCTTGTCTCTTGGCCGTCTGGCAGAGATGATTTCTGACTGTGGCGGCATTACAGCATTCTCCCACCGGCAGAATATCTTTGAGCAGACTGGCGGTCAATCCATAAGACATCAGTGAAGCACACCGGTAAACCCGAAATCCCTCCACGGGGATAATGCCAAACAAGGTTCGATACTGAATTGTCTGTTTGCCTTTTATCCGTCGATTTCGTTGACAATGAGGACAAGCACGACGTTCATTCAGGTATTCAACCGCCTGTTTCTGGATCACCGATTGCTGGATAGCGTTCAAAAGCAATTTGGATTCAGACAAGGAAAGCCCAATGTCATTTTGTTTTTGCCTCCGACCAAGTAAGCCACATAACGTTGCAGGATATTGTCATTGATGGGTGCGCTACGCTCGGTGCCTGATAAACCGAATGTTTAAATCTGTTTTCCTGTATGCCACTATAAAAAACGGAAAGACTATAATTCCATGGAATGGGTAAGTATTAAAAATTTAAACCAAAAACTAGTTAAAGGAAAGGGGTATAACATGAGCCATATTTCAGCATTGAGAAAAGTCAATAATTTAAAGCAACAATTTGATTTAATAGAAGAAATTTGGTCACCAAAGGTGATAGCTCAAACAAACGAATATAAGATAATCATATTGCTCGCTGAGGGTGATTTTATATGGCACACACATGAAGATGAAGACAAGGTGTTTATGGTTATTGAAGGTGAACTTCGTATAGATTTTAAAAATGATCACGTAATAATAAAGCAAGGTGAGTTTTTTGTGGTACCTAAAGGGGAAGAAAGTAAGCCTTCGTCCAAGGAATTAACCAAGCTACTATTAATAGAACCATATATAGTCGCGAATTCAGATAATTAAGTGCTACGTGTGATTTGAGATGGAGGTAGGGGGAGCGACTGATTAGCTCTCCCTACTCCTACAACCTACAAGTCGGCGCGGTCAATGCTGATTTTTTAGAAGTATACTTTCACACCGATACCCACTTCACGCGGTTCCAGCATGTTTCCTGAAGACCCAGCCGCACGATCATGGTATTTGTATGTCGGCACACGTCTGTCAAAGACGTTATTTCCGTAAGCAAAGAGTTCCAGATTGTTGGTCGGATTATATGATAAACGGAGGTTGGAAACTAAATAAGAACTGACTCGTAACTCAGGATCGTTCTGGTCATTTGAGAAGTAACGATCCACGTAACGAAGATCGCCACTCAAACGAACTTTTTCGGTGATGTTCCAGTCAGCACCAACGTTAAACATGTAACCAGGCGCTTTAGCGAATTGTTTTCCTTCAAACAAGTTGCCTCGATAATCGGCGAATTTTTTGATTTCGGTATGAAGCAATCCAAGCCCACCGCGTAGGCGAAGATTGTCCAGCGCACGATAATCTACCCCCAGCTCAAGTCCATAGGTTACCGCCTTATCGGCGTTGACAAGGATAGAACCGTTAGGTCTGTCTTTCGTGTAATCCTGTACAGAACTCTGGAAGCTCTTATAATCTGTATAAAAGATATTACCGGTTACCAGCAATCGGTTATTAAGCGCGTTACCACGCGCAAACAACTCGTAATTCCAAGCCTTCTCCGGAGCGAAGGTGTAATAGGAATGCCCAGAGAAATTCACACCTGTACCACCCGGCGCATAGCCTTTGCTTATCAGAGTACCGACGGTTATATCGTCAGTAACGTCATAGGCGAGAGAAACTTTCGGCAGAATAGCATGGAACCCTTTGCTATATTCATGATAGACGCCGGGCACATAGCTGGTGACCCCTTCATGCTTGACCTGGTCATATTGATAACGCAAACCGCCAGTCAGAGCCCATTTTTCCGCGAAACGCCGAGTAGTCTCTGAGAAAATACCGACACTGGTGCTGGTTAGATCGGCGTCTGCCTTGCCCAACTGATTATCAAGCACATTCGTGGCCTTATCACGCGAGTAATAGAGCCCTGTCACTCCACTCCAGGTTGAATATTCATCACCGAAGTTCAAACGCGTTTCGTTGGTAATATTGTTCGAATCGCGGTTTGCAATACCTGGAAACATCTTCGTGAAAGTGTAATGGTACTTCGATGCAGAATATTGGAGCTGGTTGGAGAGCACCATATCGTTTTCGAACTCATATTGAAGATCTAAGATACCGACATCACTGTTAGTCTTGGCTCTGTTGGTGTTTAGAGTCGAGTTCTTCAAATCACTGTAGGGCAATGAAGCCGACTCACTGTCAAGGTTTTTTGCTGTCATATGGGAGTAGGTCAGTTTGACCAACCAAGGGCTATCCAGCGGTTGCCAAAGTGCCTTAACTCGGGCATCCAGATTTTCGAAGTCTTTGTTCATATCAGAATCAAAGAAACCGGGATTGGTATATTTGATGAACGTATTTCTGCCGCTGTAATCCATAGCGAGGCGTACTGCGAAATTTTCTGTCAATGGGCTGTTGACGGTAAAGGAAGCGCGTTTCTTTTGGTGGCTTCCATACAAAATCTGCCCATCGAATTCGGGGGTAAAAGTAGGATCGTTAGTCTTGACAATCACCGCACCGGAGATGCTATTTGCCCCCTGTGTCGTGGTTTGTGGACCACGGAATACTTCCACTGAATTCACGTCCCAAACAGGCCCTCGCCCCAGACTAAATTCTGCGGAGCTAATATAACGTCCATCAACACTGATGGTCGCTCGCGGTATGGGTTTGGCAAGAAAAGCATTCCCTCCTACGAGAGGCCCGTTTGTCTCAATACCGCGAATACTCGGCGCACCTGTACTGCTAGTGTAAAGCACATTGGGTGTACCCTGCAAAATATCAGCGATGGTTGTCGCCTCAGGCTTACTCTGTATCTTCTGCCCGGAGATAACCGTGACTGAACTTGACGTTCTCTGTAGAGATCTTTCTGTTTTTTCACCCGTTACCGTGATGACATCGGCGTCATCGCTCCCCGTTTTGTTTTTCTCTGCTTGAGTCAAAGCGGTAGCTTGGCCCCCCAAGGACGATAAGGAAAACAAAATCGCACTGCTAAGTAACACTTTTCTGCGCGCAAAAATCAGATTCCCCATCTTTATGCCAATAGGCGTGACTGTTTTTATGGATATCATTCTCATTATCATTATCATTCTCATTAATGTTCACTGGCTGCAAATATTATGTTAACCTCTATATTTGTCAATTGCATATTTGTCAGTTCGCTTCAAATACGGCAGCCACTGCAACGCACATCCTGCAAGCAGCATTAGCCCTCCTAATGTGGCATTTAATGGATATTGGCTCGTATTAATGCATTGTAAAAAACGACTGTTCAGTTTGATAAAATGAGAAAATCCATGTTGAATATTGATTCAGGAAAGTTATCGCACATATCCGTATCCCGTTATGAAGAACATCTCTGGCTACTACAGCAACAGAATCCCAACCGAATTCTCAAGCAGCTCTCAGCCTGGCGGCTTCATGACAATGTTAATATTTCAATGATGGTACATGCTATTCAGTCTGTTATTGAGGCAATACCGGATCTGAACGTACGCTATGAGTTAAATGATGACGGTGAGTTGCATAAAACCCGAGTCGTGGGCTGGCAGGCATGCCTTGAGTTTTTCCATGCCAGCTCACATACAGACATGATCAAGCAGATGCTAGCTGTGCAAGCATCTACTTGGGTTCCTGAACAACATCCACCCTTTAACATATTGATAATACAAAAAAATAATGAAATTGTTTTATCTCTTATTTTGCACGGGATATTGGCACAAACTTGTCATGAAAACGAGATACTCGAAATACTGATCCGCGCTTATGCCGGTCACTGGGTAGAGCCCCCATCCCTAAAACGCGTCTCCTTACTACCTTTCGATGGAAAAGCGACTTCTCTCGTATCCTGGCTGCGCTGTTGCAATAGTGAGAATACCATCATCCACTCCTCTTTTGATGTAACAGCCGACCTGAGTAAAGATCGACTCGCACTGCGTTGGAAAACAGGACTTAAAATTAATGAACTGAAAACGTCCCTTCCTCGCGACAGACTGCCCCACTGTGTGTCGGCTATGATTTCAGCCAAATTCGCCCAGTTCATTGGCCTGCTCGACGGTCAAGAAAAGATTGCACTTTGTCTGTTACAGTCGGACGGTTTCCGCCGCATTATTATCGAGTGTGGCATGGCGGAAACACAGATCATCAAATCCGTCATGGATAGGCTTCAGGCGCAACCAAACGAAGACAATCTTCTCTCCGGTGCTCCCGTAACAGGGAGTGATGAGTCCTGGATATATGTTCGGTTGCTATCTCATCCGAACGGCCCAGTTGAACAACAGAGCCTACTAAGTCAGCCCATCCTGTTGCCAACCTATGAAATGCGGCCCGATTTTGAACTGGCAATAGAGTGTGAAGGTACAGAAGAAATTAGCCTTATATTAACAACCGGCCAGGCGATTTCCGGTCATACCGGCGAGTTCCTGCTAAATCGTTTTGTGTCATTCCTTAAAAGTGGTGAAGATGCCATTGCGGGTTTAGTCGCGAACGCTGTGTCTGGCACTGCTGTGCATTCTGCTCACAACATCCCCGGCAAGGAGATCTCCGCTGGTACTGATGAAATAGCAGCGATCATATTGTCAGAGTTCCGTGAAACTTTGGCCGTTACAGATATGACGCTGGATGATGATTTTTTTGACTGTGGCGGTCATTCTCTGCTGGCAACGCGCATTATCGGTAAACTGCTTGGCACGCACGGGCTGGAAGTGCACTTCGGTGATTTCTTTAGCCACCCTTCAGCCGCCGCCTTGGCATCGCGCGCAGTGATAACAAATCAGAGTAAGGACGCGGAGCCTTTGGCGCAGACGCAAAACGATCGTTTGACGGCACCCTTGGCACTCGCACAAACCTCTCTTTGGAATGCTTATAACGCTTATGAATTTGGCACCATCTTCAACCTGCCATTCGCGCTGGATTTTCTTGATGAGGTTGACGAAACGCTCCTTGAGCAGGCTTTCTCTGATCTTATCGAGCGTCATTCCAGCCTGCGCACTCTATTCCATGTTCAAAATGGTGAGGCCTGTCAGCAGATTGTCGCCATGTCGGACGTGACTAATGATAAGTGGTTCTGGCACAGTCACGAAAGCAAAGGTGTACATCTTGATGACGAAGCTGCTTATAAGTTCGATCTTTCCCGCGAATTGCCAATCAGAATACGGTTGATCCGCAATCCAGAAACCGGACGTCAAATATTGTCATTCCTCGTTCATCATATGGCTATTGATGAATGGTCGTTGAACGTCCTGATGGAGGAACTTGCCCAAGCTTATTTATCGCGTTCTACAGGTATGGCTCCTGTCTGGAAAAAACCCGCATTGTCATTCCATAAGTTTGCTCTGCAACAGCAGGCAGACGGCTTTAATCAAAAGCATCTCGATTACTGGACTAACATGTTGCGTGATGCGACACGCGGGTTAGAACTCGCCTTATCTGACAACCGGAAAGCTATCGCAGCGCATGAAAGTTCGTTAGAAGCCGGCTGGATCGAGTACAAACCTAAACCTGAAATCACTCATCGTCTTTATTCCTTTGCTCGGCAAAATAATGCTTCCCTATTCAGTGTCGTCTACGCTGCAATTGCGCTTTCTCTGCACAAGCTTGGCAACCTAAAGGATATCGTGATCGGCACCTCTGCGTCGGGTCGTACTGATCCCGATACCTATGAAACAGTAGGTTATTTTACCACCATGGTTGCTCATCGGCTGCAGTTCTATCCAGAGAAACCCGTCGGTGCACTGATCGAAGACACCAGAGACACTATCAATAATTCAATGCCGTATGCGGATGTACCGCTCGATCTTATTCAACAATCGTTGGGGATGACACCTGAGGATGACCTAATCTTCGACGTTTATATTCAGATTCATGCCAATAATGCGCTGAATGGTACCCTTAAAACCTCGTCTGGTAACAATATACGCTACCGACAAATCGATCCCGATAAAAAAGAATCCATGTTCGGTCTTCAATTCGAGATCATGGAAGATGTCATTGATGGAGAAAGAATAATGCGATTGGTGATAACTTACCGAGCGGATCGTTACCCTGAAGAACACGTCCAACGCATCCGTGAAACAATAGATAAAGTTTTCGCATTCTTCACAACACCTGAGGTCTCAAGTCTCCCCCTTGCTCAAATTCCTGTGTGATGTCGATGGGGGGTGAACCAACCATTACGTATGTGTGGTTCGGTCAGGGGCGGTTTGTTGCCTGACCGAGCCATATAATCCTACTCCGCTCTGAATCTGAAAGAGAAAACGTTATGCGATCTGCTATTACTGTCATATTACTATGCTTGATAGGGACATCGGCCTTTGCCGCAACGCGGCAGGTCACGGATACTATGGGACGGGAAGTCATTATTCCTGAGGAGCCACAACGTATTGTGGTGATGAGTGAGCCAGCTATCGGTCTGCCCCTAATGGAGCTGGGCGTTCAACCGGTCGGCAGTTATGGCCGTTCGGAAGATGGCACCTATCAGTTTGGTGCAGATTTCATCGATATTGTGCTCGGTGAAGGGTATACAAAACCACAAGGCATCAGTGCTGGCCGGGAAATCGACCTGGAAAAACTTTATGCGCTTAAACCCGACCTCATTATTGGAACAGAATTCGATATCGACAAGGTAAAACAGCTTTCAACGGTCGCTCCTGTCTATCTGCAAAATTTCCTTTCTGGAAAATTCCATAATTTCAATATTGAAGAAAATCTGGCCAGACTTACCGGACGTGAGCAGAAATTTCAAAAACGGCGGGATATATATTTACAACGCGTAGCGGCAACGCGCGCCCTTTTGCCGGAAAATCCGGCTAATAAGACCTACCTGCCAATCATTGTAACAGATCAGATCAACGTCGTCGGAGAAGCAACCGGTTTCACTCAAGCATTAGAAGATCTTGGTTTCACCCGCCTGAATCTCTCGGCACAAGGCGGCCCTTCTGTCACCTCATCTCAACTGCTTTTACAGTTGAGTGCCGACAAATTAGGCGAACTCAATCCGGACGTTCTGGTAGTACTCAACAGTTGGGGCAGCAAGGAGCACGATGAGAACGCTATTCGCTCCGCACTTGATCGGATTGTGCCTGGCTGGGCTCACTATATGAAACCCGTTCGCGAAAAACGGATTGTTTTTCTTAACGCAGGCGAAGTTTTTACCCCCACGTTTGCCAGTGCGGAACATACTCTCAGAGCCGTGGGAGAATGGGCTAAGACAAAACAATAAAATGATCTCGTCCGCCAGAGGCTGTGTGAATCCAACTTATTTTTATACTTGCTCCTATTAATCAGGATTTTTCAACCACGTGAATAAACTATGAGAGAATTAACGTCAATGCAGGCAGCCTGCTGGGTCGGGCGTAACGTTCAGACCAATTTGGGAGGCGTTGCCGCGCATCTTTATGCTGAGTTCGACGGCTATGACATTGAGGTAGAACGATTTAAACAGGCTCTGGAACGCGTTTGTTCTCTGCACCCCATGCTAAGACTCTGTGTCAACGCTGAAGGGCTTCAGTCTGTTATTCCATCCGGTGAGTCGTTGTTGCTAGAGATTGAGGATTTTAGGGGATTACCAGAACAAGAGGAAGCAAGATTACTTCTCGTTAAACGCGTGGAGTGGACTCATCAGAAGCTTGATCTTTCTTCTGGTCAGGCGTCCCGTTTTTCGCTCAGTCTGCGAGATGGCGGAAAATTTCGCCTGCATATCGATACGGATATGATAGCTATCGATCCTTCGAGTTTCAGGGTATTAATGGAGGATCTAGCGATATTTTATGATAACCCGGAGCAACCGGCTCCGGTAATCGCGTCGTATTTCGACTGGTGCGACCAGGTGCGCACCGATCCCTATCTAAAAGCTGCCCGTGAAAGAGACAGAATCTGGTGGCGCTCACGTATTCCGCACATTCCGCCTGCCCCCATGTTGCCTATTAACAAAACTTTGCCCAATCAGGCTCGCAGCCATCGGCTGGCGGCATGGCTCCAGCCAGACGAGCGTCAGGCGTTGAAAAGACTTGCCCGAACACACAGGATAACCATGTCAAGCCTGATGCTGGGACTTTTCTCTATCGTTCTTGGAAGACATACCGGAGATAAATGTTTTCGGCTCAATGTGCCGATGTTCTGGCGTTCCCCCCTTGTGGGTGACGTGGAGAGGATCGTCGGCGATTTCTCCAATGTGCTCATCCTCGGCGTGGCTATCAATGAAGCAGAAAGCCCTGCTGACCTTTGTCAACGGCTTAGCAGGCAACTGACAGATTTGCTCGCCCATTCGGCTTATCCGGGTGTGAATCTGATGCGTGATCTTTCTCGGCATCATGGCGCAACGCAATTGACTCCTGTCGTCTTCACCGCAGCACTGGATATACCGGGAGGAGAGCTTCTCTCAGATCGTGTCAGGCACGCATTTGGTCCCATGAACTGGGTTATCTCACAAGGTCCGCAAGTTGCGCTCGACGTACAAGTTGCTTCCGCCGACGGTGGTATTTTCATCAACTGGGACATTCGTCTGGATATACTGCCAGAAGAATGGATAACCCCAATATTCGACAGTTTTGTCAATTTCGTCCGTGAAGTCGCCACATATCCGCAACGCTTCGATGAAGCAATACATTCACCCGCTGAAATGGCAGCCCCATCACCGATAGCCAGAATCAGAACCACTGACTCTACTGTAAAAATCGGCCAGAAGAACAACACGGAAAGACCATTAACCTCCCTGCAACTGGCATATCTGCTTGGGCGGCAAGCAGAATTACCGCTTGGTGGCGTTGCGATGCAAGAATTTCGCGAGTACCGCGGACGCATGGAATTGACACATCTGCGAAATCACCTAGCGGATATGATTCAGCGTCATGAAAGTTTGCGCACCCGAATAGATGCAAAGCGACTCGTCCAATATGTTAGCGCAGAAGCGGATATCAATTTACAGCAAATCGACCTGAGCGCTATGTCACGGGAAGAGGCACTCCGTCATGTGGAAAACCACCGTGAAGAATTTGCACATGCGCTTTTCGACTTGGACCGCTCTCCGTGGGACATCACGCTGTTCCGTTTGCCGGAGAATAAACCGGAAGAGGATGATCTGATCGCGTTTGTTCGTTTCGACGCACTGATCCTTGATGGATGGTCGATAGCCGCCCTGATGGTAGAGCTTTTCGAGGGCAAAGTATCAATCGTGGCGGATACTGATGCCCCCTTGGATGGGGAAGATATCTCTGAAAGGCGCAAGATGGATGAAGCGTATTGGAAAACAAAGCTTGAGACAGTCAGCGGTCCATTACGATTTCCGTGGACAAAGCCACTGGCACAAATAGGCACTTCCCTCTATGCACGGCAAAGCCTGATTGTAGCACGGGAAGATTATAGCGCAGTGTCGAAAGCCGGTGCCAAACAAATGCTTTTCAAGAATTCTACCATCATGACGCTGGTACTTGAGGTTATATCCCATTGGTTCGAAGAGAGGCGTTTGTTCATCGGCATTCCCGTCGCGCCGCAAGTATCCGGTGTTTTGTGCAATCGTTCAAGTTTTATTGTGGTCAACTGGAATGCTGAACAGGGCCACTTTTCTGAGCGAGCCAACACTCTACAGAACGATGTGCTGGAAGGGCTTGAACATCTTGCGTTTTCAGGTATAGACATTACCCGGCTTCTGGTTGAAAAGCATGGTGCTGGCCCTGTTTTACCTGTGGTGATTACCAACGGACTTTCGTGGCCGGTATCAGGTCAGGACAGTTGTATGCAGTTGCATAGTGGGCTGACGCAGACACCACAAGTCGCGATGGATATTCGTTTTTCGATCAATGCAGACAAAGCGCTAGTCTTTGACATCGATTATGCCACTGCGGCGATTGAATCGGCTCTCGTTCGAGACATTTTAAGAGCTATAGGCAAGGCAATGCAGGCCATCGCAGCTTCAGGCGTATTCGCAATTTCGGCGCAGGATATTATCGATACGAACCACTATCGATTGAACAGTATTGAAACTGATTTTCACTGCGGGCGATTTCTCAGCCGGATAGCCACCAATATCTTCGACAGCAAAAACACCAAAACGGCACTCATCAGTGGCGACAGGCATGTCAGCTATGCCGAACTGGGACGTAATGTGCGTCGAATAATGGGAGCTTTCATGGAGAAAGGGCTTTCCAAGGGGAGTGTCGTTGCCCTCTGTATGCACCGTGGGCCTGAGCACACGGCTGTGACCCTATCCTGTGCGTTGACGGGAGTGATCTGGGTTCCGATAGACGCAGATTCGCCCTCAGAGCGACTGCACTATCTCCTTGAAAACTGCCATCCAGACCTTGTGGTAACTGCAAAAAGAGAAGGGATTGAACATCCAGCAGAAACGCCTGAAAAACTCTTGTCTGCCGAGCCCTTGGCAGAACTCCCGCTTACGCTTGACGCTCTCTCATCAAGCGAAGCGCCAGCCTACTACCTCTACACATCAGGGACAACCGGAAGGCCGAAATGCGTTGTTTTATCCAATAAATCAACATCGAATGTCATCACCAGCACCCTTGACGAATGGTCCGTAACGCATCGGGATGTCTTCATTTCTGTCACGCCTTTGCATCATGATATGTCGGTCTTCGACGTTTTTGGCTGCCTGACTGCAGGTGCGACCCTTGTTCTTCCCGCTATCGGTGAAGAAAAGGATGCACTACTCTGGAACCAGTTGGTTGCCAAGCACAAGGTGACATTATGGTGCTCTGTGCCCGCTATTCTGGAAATGCTTCTCGCGTGCCGCCAGGGAAATGAATTGAAAAGCCTGCGGCTGATTGCGCAGGGTGGCGATTACATCAAACCTGCTGTTATTGGTAGCCTGCGTATACTCCTGCCGTCAGTACGGTTGATTTCGTTGGGAGGACCAACAGAAACGACTATATGGAGTATATGGCACGAAATAGGATGGGACGATGTTAGCCTGATCCCTTATGGAAAACCCTTACCGGCTAACCGCTATTTTCTGCTAAACGGGCGTGGCGACCATTGTCCGGTGGGTGTTACTGGCCTTATTCATACGGCAGGCGTCAATGTCGCATTGGGTTATCTGGAAAACGGAAGCCTCACCCAGGCCAATTTTGTGACCATTAAGGATACGAACGGAGAAGAGGTCCGCGCGTTCCGGACTGGTGATCACGGGCACTATCGTCGTGATGGCATCATTGTTTTTGATAGCCGTGTCAACGGTTACGTCAAGGTGCGTGGAATACGTATTTCGTTGCCGGACATCGAGAATGAACTGGTTCGTCACCCGTCGGTTAAGCATGTTCTTGTGGTGGACTATGGTGAGGAAATGCACGGTGAGACTTCCATCGGCGTACTTTATGTGCCGCTACAAGAGGATGCTTTGTCAGGAGCAGAATTGCGCAAATATGCCTGCCAATGTCTGCCACCATCGCATATTCCAACACGGATCCTGCCGGTCACCGAATTACCGCTCTCGTCAAATGGCAAGCCTGATCGCTCTAAAGCACGCAGCCTGCTGACGGAATCGGTGCATGAGCAACCGCCTATTCCGCACGACTCTTTCCCTGCACGAGAAACAGCGATGAAAAATAAGGTGCTGGAAATCTATCTGGACGTACTCGGCCAATCGCGCGCTAGCCATATCGATGGAGCCAGCGACTTTATCAGCATGGGGTTGCGTCCTCAGCATCTGAAAACAATTTCAGCACGGATCTATGAGGAATTTGCGATCGTGCTTTCACTCTCGCAACTGCTACGTTGCCGTAACGTGGCAGAAGTCGAACAGCATTTTAATGAAAAAACTTTAGAAAACAGTCCGGATTATTAATATGAATAATATTGACCTGATCGGTATTGGTATTGGCCCCTTCAATCTGGGATTGGCGGCGCTGCTTTCTCCACACTCTGATCTGACCAGCCTTTTCCTCGAACGTAAGCCTGAGTTTCGCTGGCATGAGGGTCTTCTGTTACCTGGTACAACGCTACAGGTTCCATTCCTGGCGGATCTGGTAACGATGGTAGAGCCTACACATCCTCTGAGTTTTCTTAATTATCTTCATAAGCATGATCGTCTTTACAAATTCTACTATTATGAAAACTTTCAGATCCCACGCCAAGAATATGACCATTATTGCCGCTGGGTGACGCAACAGCTTCCCTCCTGCCAGTTCGGTGAAAATGTCATTGATGTGGCTTATGATCCGGTTTCCGATCATTTCATTATTGAAAGTCAGCCTCATACGGGACCGACGCATCAGTATTACAGTCGTAACCTTGCTATCGGTATAGGAACCGCTCCGTTTCTGCCTAAGTGGGCTAAAATCCAGACCAAAGCTCCTATCTTACATTCAGCAGAGTTCATAAACAGACGTGCACAGCTCTCAACGTGCCGGCATGTCACGGTAATTGGTTCAGGGCAAAGTGCTGCCGAATGCGTGCTAGCGCTCCACAATGCGTTGACGCCTGAAATGATAGAGGCCGGCGCTTCAATCCAGTGGATCACCCGATCTGCCGGTTTTCATCCTATGGAATCATCGAAACTCGGTCAGGAATGTTTCACGCCGGCCTACATGAACCATTTTCACGGTATAACAAGAGAGAAACGCCGCAAGATCGTGGCGGGTCAGGGGGGGCTTTATAAAGGTATCAGCGTCTCAACTATCGCAGATATCTTCGACATTTTATATGAAGGCTCCATCGGTGGCCGTGATCCAGGACTTTTGCTTATTTCAAACTGTGAGGTCGAGCAGGTGGAAAACACCGGAGACTCTGAGGCGTTGCGGGTCGTTTTTCGTCATCGGCATTTCGATAAAGTCGGCGTCATTGAAACCGATGCTATTGTCGCTGCTACAGGTTATGAGCATACCAGCCCCGAATGGTTAGAAGGGCTCAAGAATACAGTGCTTGCAACCGACGATTATGGCGATTTTATTGTACAAGAGGACTTTAGTGCTCAACGCCTTGACAAAGGAAAAGGCCTTATTTTCGTCCAGAATGCTGAGATTTTTCAGCACGGTATTGGCTCTCCCGATCTGGGGCTTGGCGCGTATCGCAATGGGATTATTGCCAACCAGCTTCTTGGGCGAGAGTATTATCGCTTGCCTCAAAACTCTTCATTCCAGAACTTTAGTCTGCCAAAGTGTTACGATACCGGAGATAAAAATGACGTTGTCCCTTGCTGATAAGAACAGACTAGATGCGTTTTGGCATTACTGTGTTAAAAACCAGTATTTCAATATCAGCTATCCGGAGTCCTCAGACTTTGATTATTCTTATTTACAGAGATTCATGCAGTTCTCTATCAACAATTGTGGTGACTGGGGAGCGGAGTGCAACTATCTCTTAAACTCTTTTGAGTTCGAAAAAGAGGTCATGAAATACTTTGCTGAACTGTTCAAAATCCCTTTCGAAGACAGTTGGGGTTATGTTACCAACGGAGGAACGGAAGGTAATATGTTCGGCTGCTATCTTGGGCGAGAACTATTCCCGGAGGGGACACTTTATTATTCAAAAGATACGCATTATTCGGTGGCAAAAATCGTCAAATTACTGCGTATCAAATCTTGTTTAGTAGAATCCTTACCCACTGGTGAGATAGATAATAATGACCTGATACAGAAGATCATCGCTCATAAAGAACCACATCCAATCATCTTTGCCAATATCGGCACGACATTGCGCGGTGCGGTGGATAACATAAAGATCATTCAACAACGTATGCAGCAAGTTGGTATCGCTCGCGAGAATTACTACCTGCACGCCGACGCTGCCTTAAGTGGGATGATCTTGCCGTTCGTAGATAACCCGCAGCCTTTTACCTTTGCAGATGGTATCGACTCCATCTGTGTCTCCGGGCACAAAATGATAGGTTCCCCCATTCCTTGCGGGATTGTTGTTGCAAAACGGAAAAACGTTGAGCGTATTACAGTCGATGTTGATTACATTTCGGCTCAGGATAAGACCATCTCAGGTTCACGTAATGGCCAGACGCCACTGATGATGTGGGCGGCCATTCGCAGTCACTCGTTTGCCAATTGGCAGCGCCGCACCAAACACTGCCTAGAGATGGCACAATATGCCGTCAAGTGTTTCCGTGCTGCCGGGATAGACGCTTGGCGTCATGACAACTCCATTACGGTGGTATTTCCATGCCCGTCGGCAGCCGTCTGGAAGAAGCATTGTCTGGCAAGGTCGGGAGATGTTGCACATCTAATCACCACGGCACATCATCACGACAGTAGTAAAATCGATGCATTAATCAACGATGTCATTGCTGAATCGCACCAGATAGTTCAAGTGCTGGATACGGTCATGTGAGAGATAAAAACAACTACATTGGGGCTTACCCTGTGATTTTGGTATGCTAGCCAAATCATAACTATTACACTGTAATTTATTTTATATAAGGTAAAATGAAGGAGCCTTTGGTGCTTACAGCAAAAAATATCACCGCAACTTACGGCAAGAAAACCGTATTGCATGATTTGTCAGTAGACTTTGCCCAAGGGCGCATCACTGCACTTGTCGGGTCTAATGGCTGCGGTAAGTCGACGCTTCTGAAGTCCATCATGGGTTTCATCCCCCTGAAAAGCGGGGAAATTCTGTTGGAAGGTAAGCTGATTACAGGGATAGGTCGCAAAGCGCTGGCTCGAAAAGTCTCTTATCTGCCGCAGGAATGCCACTGTCCGGATTACATGACACTGGGAGATTTGATCGAGCTGGCAGCTTGTGGGCGCAATTCGCTTTTCGGCGGGCCATCCTCGCGGGATCGCAAATTGTTTCATGATGTACTGGAAATCGTCGGCTTGGCCGATAAGGCAGGCTCTCAAGTCAACTCCCTTTCAGGAGGGCAACGCCAGCGCGCTTGGGTGGCGATGGTGCTTGCACAGGACACTGACATCATTCTTATGGATGAGCCAGTGAACCACCTGGATATCAAATTTCAATACACGGTGCTTAAACTGGTCCGCGATCTCTCACTCCAGCACGGAAAAACCATCGTTGTGGTGTTACATGATTTAAATCTAACAACGACTTTTGCCGATGATGTGGTGATGCTGAATACTGGCAGCGTTATTGCAGCAGGTGCTGTCAATAAAACGATAACGGTAGATAATATCCGGCGCGTATTCGATATTCCAGCCGATATTTTTAGTTACAACGGCAGCCTTATCTGTCAGCCTTATCCGGGCATAAACCATCCTGGAAATCAGCCCGGAGTATGATAATGAAATCCAGTCTGTTCTTTATATTCGCGCCTTTTGTATTGCTGCTGCTCTTTTTTTCTAGTCTCTCTTCTGGCGTGAATATTGCGTCAGTTTCGCAAATTTATGCGGCCTTAACACAGTCCGAACCGCAAAACTATGAGCAAGCAGTTATTTTATACCAGCGGCTGCCACGGGCTTTGATTTCTGTTTATGTCGGTGCAGTGATGGCATCCAGTGGTCTCGTCTTCCAAGGACTTATCCGCAATCCACTGGCCTCCTCATCAACATTGGGAATCAATGCCGGTGCGACACTGTTTGTCATAATAGGCGCAATCAGCTTTGAGTTCGATCTGACATTACAAGGTATAGCAGCCCTTGCCGGCGGGTTATTCGGCTTTCTGTCATCTCTTGCAATATCTCGCTTGGCGGGTGTTAACGGCGTTTCTCGCGACTTGCTACTGATACTGTCAGGCACATTAATAGCGATGCTTTATCTTGGGATAAGCAATACTGTTCTTCTTGCCTATCCTACATTACGAACCGAATATTTGAGCTGGTTAGCAGGGGCTATAAATCATGCCTATATCACAAGACTTCACCATTTCTGGTGGTTCGGTATACTGGCCTTGATAGTACTTTTATTACTGGCACGTCCACTGACACTTATTCTGCTCGGTTACGAAAAGGCGCTTTCGATTGGCGCGAATGCAACGCTTATTTCACGTATTGCGCTAATTGCAGCCATAGTTGCATCCAGTTCTGCCGTTGCCATATGCGGTCCGATTGGTTTCGTGGGGCTGGTTGTCCCCCATATTGTCAAGCCTCTGGTTGGCCAGAATTTTATGTTGTCGCTGCCAGCTTGTGCTCTGACGGGGGCAAGTATCTGCTTGATTGCCAATCTCTGTGCGCAGACACTCTTCCAGCCTTATGTCATACATACCGGCATTCTGATGGATTTTTTGGGAGGGCTGTTTTTTATCTGGATTATCAGAAAGCGCTATCTTTCAGCAACATCGGAGAGATCGTTATGAACTTCGATCAGGCAACAGACGGACAAAGGGTATTACGTTTTGCCAACGGATTGCAGATGCGTACCCGTGATATAAAAGTCGGTTTATGCCTATTTACCATCACGATCATACTCGTGGCTATTTCTTTAAACGTCGGGGTTACGAACGTTGGTATACGTGAATTCACGCATATGCTTTTCGGATATTCCCTTGAGCACCACCAGTTTTATGCACTCTGGGTTGTACGGATACCTCATATTTTATTGGGCCTGATGGTGGGTTGGTGCGCAGCCCTTGCCGGTGCTATTTTGCAGCCGATTGCTCGCAATCCGCTGGCCGACCCCGGCCTTTTTGGCATAAGTCAGGGATCTATGACGATGATCATAGTCTTGCTGGCGTTTGTTCCTTCTGCACCTAAGATGCTGATCGTCCTTGCCGCACTAGCTGGCGGACTGATTGTTGCATTGTTTTTGACTTTGCTCGTCGGCAATAATCGCGCAAGTGGCTTGGCAATTTTACTGATGGGGATTGCCATCTCGTCCGTTCTTAGTTCTGTCAGCTCTTTTCTTATTCTCTATCTTCCGACAGAGTTATCCTTGAATCTTGCTGGATGGATGCAAGGATCGTTGTTTCAGGCCAGTTGGTCAATTATCGCATCATTCATGCCATTATTCTTATTGAGTATTATCGGAATTCTGATAACTGGCCCCGCCTTAAACCGCTATGAGCTTGGAAACGAACTTGCTACGTCCCTTGGGGAACCTATCAAATATTCCCGTCCGTTGCTAATGATGTTTGCTGTCTTGTTAAGCGCAGCATCTGTCACCGCAGTAGGACCATTGAGCTTTCTGGGGATACTGGCACCACATCTGGCCAGCTTTATTTCATCGGCCACAGGCCGCGCCCGACTGTTTCTTTCCGCTCTGGTAGGCGGCAATCTGGTTGTTACTGCGGATATCATGACGAAAACAGCACCTGCGGGAGTCTTTCTCCCTGTCGGGTTGAGCTTCACACTCATTGGAGTGCCCCTGTTCATACTGACGATGCGGTTGAGCGCACTACGTAAGCGCTGAATATCTGGGGCGTGATATCCATTTATTGAATTAACCTGAGGTTTGCTTAAGAAGGGAACTAAGTGCCTGAGGCACGATCAGAGTTTTTGTCAAAGAAAACAAAATCGTGGAGATCCTCAGGCATGCCTAATTTAGAAGAACTTTACTGCTGCGTCGATGACTTTTGCCAAAAATTTATTCCTCTCTGGCATCAACAGTTAATTGAACATGGTTTGCTCAAACCTCGCCGCGAAGCTTCCCTTTCTCTCAGTGAAGTGATGACGCTCCTCATTTCCGTAGTAACATGAAGACAAAAGCGTTATCTCTCTGGGATAAACTGATGTTAAGAAGGCGATTTTTGATATAAACGGTCGTGGATCAGCTCAAAAATATTTCTCAGATAGCGCATTCAAGACACCGCAATCAGCTCGGTTTTTTATTGGAAATCGTCGCTGGCCTAATTGCTTATACATTCCAACCTAAAAAACCGAGCTTGAATTTACGAGATTGTGATATCGCTATTTTTAAACGAAGCTGAGGTTTTTTAGATTGGTTTTTTATTCGTCTAAAATTCTGATCTTGGAACAGGATTTTAGTTCAATTTCTTATCCAGAATTCGGGTTAAATATCTTTTTATTTATATCTGTCATCTCAAAAGATAACTTATTTTCATTAAGATTTTGATAGTGATTTATATATTCGGCAGCATTAAAAAACACAGAAGAAAGTCAAATAAATCATTACCATCCTCTATTATAAAAGTTAATCACTTTTACTATGTGTAAATATCACCTTTCATATTTAAAATATAATAAACACCTTTATATTCACAGCATATAAAGGTGCCACAACTTTACTATCTCCCCCCCCCTAAGTTCCCTCTAATGCCAAAAACGGGCGAGTAACAATAATTGGCTACAGTTGCGATAACAACCTTATTTCATCAATATTTCTGTGTAAAAACTCAAAGCAGGCTCGCCTTTGCAAACAATGTAGCCATTCTTTACACGAAAAATCTATTGAAAAAATTTGATTTAATCGCAGTTTCTATAACGTAACCGACAAGTAAGTTCGTCGAATTATGTCGTAACCATCAGAATAAGATCAGACGCGAACTGGAAATTGTTTCTCTCAGAACGTATAAAGGGGTTTTTGCGAATATTTGAAGCCTATCCACCAGAAGAAAACACAACATGAATGAATCTTTAAGCCGAATTATTGCAAGTGAGCTACAGGCCCAGCCACAACAAGTACTTTCAGCGATGAGTCTGCTCGATGAAGGGAATACTGTCCCTTTTATTGCACGATATCGTAAAGAAGCCACCGGCGGTCTGGATGACACCCAACTTCGTCAACTTGAGAGCCGCCTTGGTTATCTGCGCGAACTGTCGGACCGCCGCCAAACCATTCTTAAATCCATTGACGAGCAAGGCAAGCTGACACCAGAACTGACCGAAGCAATTAATGGAACCCTGAGCAAAACAGAACTGGAAGATCTTTATCTGCCATACAAGCCGAAACGTCGTACCCGTGGGCAAATCGCTATTGAAGCAGGTCTTGAACCTCTGGCGAACTCTCTGTGGCAAGATCCACAACAAGAACCGGAACAAATTGCCGCTACCTTTGTTGATACCGATAAAGGGGTAGCTGATACCAAAGCCGCTTTGGATGGCGCTCGTTATATCCTGATGGAGCGTTTTGCCGAAGATGCAGCATTATTGGCAAAAGTTCGTGACTATTTATGGAAAAATGCCCATCTGGTCGCCAAAGTCGCCACAGGAAAAGAAGAGGAAGGCGCTAAATTCCGCGACTATTTTGATTACCATGAACCTATCGCACAGGTCCCCTCTCATCGCGCATTAGCCATGTTCCGTGGCCGTAATGAAGGAATACTGCAACTTTCCCTAAATGCTGATCCCCAGTTTGATGAACCACCCAAAGAGAGCTACTGCGAACAGATTATTACCCAGCATCTTAATCTGCGCCTGAACAATGCACCGGCGGATAGCTGGCGCAAAGCCGTCGTAAACTGGACCTGGCGTGTCAAAGTATTGCTGCATCTTGAAACAGAATTGATGAGCACTTTACGTGAAAAAGCAGAAGATGAAGCTATCAAGGTATTCGCCCGTAACCTGCAAGATCTGTTAATGGCCGCACCAGCGGGTATGCGTGCAACAATGGGACTTGATCCGGGTCTGCGTACCGGTGTTAAAGTTGCCGTCATTGATGCAACCGGCAAACTGATTGCCACAGACACTATCTATCCGCACACCGGGCAAACTGCCAAAGCAGCCGCCAGCGTGGCCGCATTGTGTATCAAACATCAAGTGGAACTGGTCGCTATCGGTAACGGCACCGCTTCCCGCGAGACAGAACGTTTCTTCGCCGATGTCCAAAAACAGTTCCCGGAGATAAAAGGCCAAAAAGTGATTGTCAGTGAGGCAGGCGCATCTGTTTATTCTGCCTCTGAACTGGCGGCACAAGAATTTCCTCACCTGGACGTTTCACTGCGCGGTGCAGTCTCTATCGCCCGCCGCCTGCAAGACCCACTGGCTGAATTAGTGAAAATCGATCCGAAATCTATCGGCGTAGGTCAATATCAACATGATGTCAGCCAGACTCAGCTTGCCAAAAAACTGGACGCGGTAGTTGAGGATTGTGTAAACGCCGTCGGCGTAGATCTGAATACCGCATCTGTTCTTCTATTAACCCGAGTTGCCGGGCTGACCCGTATGATTGCCCAGAACATCATAAACTGGCGCGATGAGAATGGCCGCTTCAATAACCGCGCACAATTACTGAAAGTCAGCCGTCTTGGGCCAAAAGCGTTTGAACAGTGCGCTGGCTTCCTGCGTATCAATCACGGTGATAACCCGCTGGATGCCTCGACTGTTCACCCGGAAGCCTACCCGGTGGTTGAGAAAATTCTGGCAGCCACTGAACAAAAACTCCAGGAATTGATGGGCAATCCTTCCTCATTGCGAGGATTGAAGCCTCAGGATTTCACCACAGAACAATTTGGTGTTCCAACCGTTACCGATATTTTGAAAGAGCTGGAGAAACCAGGCCGCGATCCACGTCCAGAGTTTAAAACCGCAACGTTCGCTGACGGTGTGGAAACGATGAATGATCTGCGACCAGGAATGGTGCTGGAAGGTGCTGTCACTAACGTGACTAACTTTGGCGCATTTGTCGACATCGGTGTTCATCAAGATGGACTAGTGCACATCTCTTCGCTGTCCGATCGCTTTGTAGAAGATCCTCACACCGTGGTAAAAGCAGGCGATATCGTCAAAGTCAAAGTGCTGGAAGTTGATCTGAACCGTAAGCGTATCGCGCTAACCATGCGGCTCGATGAACAACCGGGAGAAACCCACTCACGTCGCAGTAGTAATACTCAAACTGACCGCCGCCCTGAACGCAATGACAAAAACCGTACTACTCCGCGCGCTTCAACGCCAGCCGGAAACAGTGCCATGAGTGACGCACTGGCCGCCGCATTCGGAAAAAAACGTTGATAATCTTATAATTGCAAACAATATGCACTGCTTTAGCAGTGCATATCTCATCTCTGCCATCAGGCAAAATCCAAATCCACTTATCCTTGTCAACTTGAGTGACTTACTGAACATCCAATGATTGAAAATGCGATTAATATTGAAATTAATGTTGGTTATTATTCTTATTTGCAATTAACATGCATAGGATGAAAATCGTACTTTATCTAATATAAGTACGACTTTAGTTCTCAAGATTCTTTTACTTATCACACATCCCGGAAGGTTATATGCAATTTCTTCCAGACCATAGTTACAAGATCATTGGCTTTTCTCCCAAGATCAGCCCAGCTTACCGACAGAAATTGCTGTCATTAGGCATGTTGCCCGGTTCCTCTTTTCATGTTGTCCGTTTAGCACCTTTAGGTGATCCGATACAAATTGAGACCCGCAGAGTTAACCTGATTCTGAGAAAAAAAGATCTGGAATTTCTCACATTAGACGACGCCCAATGCAACGCATAATCCATTGCAAGCAATAAAACTGTTACTCCTAATTTGGCATCAAAAATATGAAAGCACTGACCATTGGCTTAATCGGCAATCCCAATGCCGGCAAAACGACGTTATTTAACCAACTTACCGGTGCCCGTCAACGTGTAGGCAACTGGGCAGGCGTCACGGTAGAACGCAAAGTTGGCCGTTTTACCACAGAGGACCATAAAATTGAGCTGGTTGACCTGCCGGGAACCTACTCTCTAACCACAATTTCTGAACAAACATCACTCGATGAGCAGATAGCCTGCCACTACATCCTGAGCGGTGATGCTGACATGCTGATTAACGTCGTAGACGCTTCTAACCTTGAGCGAAATCTCTATCTGACATTACAACTGTTGGAATTAGGCATTCCATGCATTGTTGCGCTGAATATGTTGGATATCGCTAAAAGCCAGCATATTCAAATCAATATTGCTGAATTGGAGAAGCAACTCGGTTGTCCGGTCATTCCAATGATTTCAACCCGCGCAACCGGACGCAATGAGCTGAAACAAGCAATTGACCGCCATAAACAAAATTCGGCGCAATCATTGATTTGCTACCCAGACAGCTTGTTACAAGAAGTTGAGCAACTCTCTGGTGTAATCTCAAACGATTTTAATACTCAACAACGCCGTTGGTTAGCCCTTCAGGTACTTGAAGGGGACATTTACAGCCTGGAACGCTCCGGCCTTGCGGCCTCAATGCTGGCTGAATCCAAAGAACGCCTGCAACAACAGCAATACGAAGAACCTGAACTGGTTATTGCCGATGCACGCTATCAAAGTATTAACACATTATGCATGGCCGTGATCGACAGCCAAAAAGCCATGCCAAACAAACTCACCCAGACAATTGATAACATCATCCTCAATCGCTGGTTGGGTGTGCCCATTTTCCTGGCTGTTATGTATTTAATGTTCGTACTGGCGATTAATATCGGTGGTGCATTACAGCCTATTTTCGACGCAGGTTCTATCGCTGTTTTCATTCATGGCGTTCAATGGCTTGGTCATACGTTACATTTTCCTGAATGGCTGACTATTTTCCTTGCGCAAGGTATTGGTGGTGGAATCAACACCGTTCTACCACTGGTACCACAAATCGGCATGATGTATTTGTTCCTCTCTTTCCTTGAGGACTCCGGTTATATGGCGCGGGCAGCGTTTGTTATGGATCGTCTGATGCAGGTTCTGGGGCTACCGGGTAAATCTTTTGTCCCGTTAATCGTTGGCTTCGGTTGCAACGTACCCTCAATTATGGGAGCAAGAACGCTGGATGCACCGCGTGAGCGCCTGATCACGATTATGATGGCACCATTTATGTCTTGTGGCGCACGGCTGGCCATCTTTGCCGTTTTTGCCGCTGCATTCTTCGGAAAAAATGGTGCAACCGTTGTTTTTTCTCTTTATATACTGGGCATTGTAGTCGCGATTTTGACCGGTCTGATGCTGAAATACACCATTATGCGTGGTGAAGCCTCGCCATTTGTGATGGAGCTGCCGGTTTACCATATTCCACATCTGAAAACCCTGCTGTTGCAAACATGGCAACGCCTGAAAGGTTTTGTTATCCGTGCAGGTAAAGTCATTGTTATCGCCAGTATGTTTATCGGTGCGCTCAATAGCTTCTCTTTCTCTGGTAAAACCGTGGATAGCATCAACCAATCAGCGCTGGCTTCCGTCAGCAAAGTTATTACACCACTGTTACAGCCAATTGGCGTTCACGCAGATAACTGGCAGGCAGCCGTAGGACTGATAACGGGTGCGATGGCAAAAGAAGTGGTTGTCGGGACACTGAATACCTTGTACACCGCAGAAAGCATTACAAATGAGCCATTTGATGCAGATGGATTCAACCTGCTTGGTGAACTGAAAGATGCTGCTGGTGAGACCTGGGAAAGCCTGAAAGACACCTTCACTTTGAGCGTGCTTTCCAACCCAATCGAAGCCAGTAAAGGCGACGGAGAGATGGATAGCGGTTCTATGGGAATCATGAGTACAAAATTTGGCTCCGCTATTTCAGCGTACAGTTATCTGATCTTCGTTTTGTTATATGTGCCCTGTGTTTCTGTGATGGGCGCGATTGCCCGTGAGACAAGTCGTGGCTGGATGACATTTTCCATTCTGTGGGGGCTGAATGTGGCTTACTCAATCTCAGCTCTGTTCTATCAAATGGTGACTTTCTCACAGCACCCACAAAGCAGTCTGATCATCATTCTGGCAGTTACCCTCTTTAACGCACTGGTGTTTTCCTTCCTACGACGCGCACGCAGCCGCGTGACGATGAAACTGAGCAGCAACACTGGAAATAGCTGCCACTGCTCCAGTGGAAACTGTCACTAGGAGTTGAAAATGATTAGCCTGTTAAAAGTAAGGGATGCAGTCGCTCTGAATGGACGGGCAGATGCCAGACTGTTGAGCCGCCAGCTTTGTGCGTCCGTACAGATGATTGCCGCTATGCTTGAACAGCTCGTAGTGATGGGCAAACTGGAAAAGGTTGATGCAACTGCCTGCCTGAGTGGCAGTTGCAAACAATGCTCTGAAATACAGAAATGTGATACGGCGGTTTATCGGATCACTGGGAAATACTGAATCATATTATAGAACAGCTCATCATATATTGATGAGTTCAAGATAAACCCTATTTTAAAAAAGTAGAGTTTATCAACAATTTATTTACCAAGTGGGTTATAAACCACAGGTTGATCCTACCGTTATTCATTTAAAAATAAAAACTCTTAGTTCAAGTACAACAGGCTATTGATTTACAGGCATTTGGAAAACAAATGCTCCTCCAAGCGCGGCAGCATAGCGGCTTAAAGTATCCAGATTTGGCACACTCTTGCCATTTTCCATACGGCTGATATTTTGCTTTTGAGTGCCAATTTTCTGAGCAACATCTTGCTGAGTAAGATGCAACGCTTTACGTGCATCCTTAAGCTGTTTCATCAATGTTTTACGGATCTGAATATCGTTATATGCTTCCAGAGTCGCGGCATCTTCTAAGAGCAGCGTTTTAGCTTCAGAAAATGGGATAATATCATAATCATTATCAGACATTGTTGAGACTCCGTTTAATCTCTTTCATTCGTTGGTTGGCCAGTTCAAGCGATTTCTTCGGCGTTTTTTGGGTTTTCTTTTGCAGTCTATGAACAACATAAAACTGTTGTCCAACTGCAAAAAAGAAAAACCCCCTCGCGATAACGTCAGTTCACCAACGAGATTGGCAGGTTTTTATTTATACACAGAAAAAATTAATTGAACCGCCGCATTCATGTGGCGGAAGCTCGACTCTTCCAAACCACGCCAATAATAAGTTGGTTATATTATCAGCCTCAAAACGCTTCTCTGCTGATAAAATCAATCAATAATCCAACAAATTCATCAGGATGAGAAATAAAAGGCGCATGGGCGGCATGACGCATCATAGCGGAAACTGAACGCGGCCATTTCTCATCAAGAATTCTGATAACTTTTCTTGGCACTAAACCATCCAGATAACCGTAAATACGCAAGAACGGTATGGAAAGTTCAGCCAAAGGCTCCCTTAAATCTTCAGTACTCAAAATCTCCAAACCAACATTAAGCACTTCAACAGAAGGCATCGGCTGCGCCAATACAACGGATTTCAGTAACCGCGCATCCTGACGGGCACTAGCTGTACCCAATGTCTGCAAAGCAAGGAAACGCTCTACTGTGCGCTGGAAATCTTCACTAAGCTGATGCTCGAAACCGCTCAAAACCTCAGGTTTGATCCCCGGCCAGTCACCTTCTGCACTGAAATGTGGTGAAGACGCCACAGTAATTAATCCGGCAACCTTATCCTGATGGTCAAGCGCAATCCGGCTGGCAACCAGCCCACCTAACGACCAACCCAGCCATAACGCATTTTTAGGTGCATACCGCCAGACTTCATCCGCCATATCATCAAGGCTCATCGGACCGTATTTTTGACTGCGGCCATAGCCCGGCAAATCCACCAGATGCAAACGAAAATGCGGAGCGCATCGCATTTCAATGGAACGCCAAACTTCCGCATTCAATCCCCAGCCGTGCAGCAACACAAGATCACGCGAATCTCCCGCAGAAGTCTGCCAAAACAGATCAGCCATTGTTATTCTCAACTTTATTTGCCATCAAGGAAGAATCCTATGCTAACAATGGTTGGGTACTGTTGGCTATGCCATCAGCCTCTTTGGTTTCCGCATCATGGAATATGCAGCTTTTGCAACAAACGGCTGAAACGTCTGACAAATATGTGCCCTCGTTGTGCACTGCCCTCAGAATTAACTTCACTGCCTTGTGGACGCTGTATCAAGAAACCCCCGCTATGGGAACATATGATCGCGATTACCGATTATCACCCACCATTGAGCGGCCTGATTCGCCGCTATAAATATCACAGCACGCCACAACTTGCGTCAGTTCTGGCGCGTCTGTTTCTACTGCACTGGCAACAAGGCTATCGCGATGGACGATGGTATAAACCCAATATTCTGCTCAGTGTGCCACTGCATCGACACAGACGCTGGAAACGGGGATTTGATCAAGGTGTATTAATCGCAAAGCAACTATCAGAATGGCTACAATGCGATTATCAGCAAAGCATTCTGCAACGGACGCGTGCTACACTAGCACAAAGAAATTTATCAGCGGCACGTCGTAAAACTAATCTCAGGAAAGCGTTCCGGCTTTGTGGCACCATCACAGGACAACATGTAGCCATAATTGATGATGTGATTACCACCGGTGCGACGATGACCGAAATTTCCCGTTTGTTAATTCGTGCTGGCGCCCGTTCAGTGCAGGTCTGGGCGATTTGCCGAACCTTGTAGTCAAGATGAGAATGGGCGTATTATAACCAACTAAAGCAGTCAACTATTGAGCAAATGATATGATTAATATTACTGAAGCAGCGCAAGCTCATTTTGCCAAATTACTGGCAAACCAAGAACCGGGCACGCAAATCCGCGTATTTGTCATCAATCCGGGTACACCTACCGCAGAGTGTGGTGTGTCTTACTGCCCACCTGACGCCGTTGAAGCAACAGATACTGAGCTGAAATTTGAGAAACTGTCCGCTTACGTTGACGAGCTGAGTGCGCCGTTCCTTGAAGAGGCAGAAATTGACTTTGTTACTGATCAATTAGGCTCTCAACTAACACTAAAAGCCCCTAACGCCAAAATGCGCAAAGTCTCTGATGATTCTCCACTGATCGAACGGGTGGAATATGTCTTACAGTCACAGATTAACCCACAATTAGCGGGTCACGGTGGCCGCGTCAGCCTGATGGAAATCACTGACGATGGTTTAGCTATCCTTCAGTTCGGCGGCGGTTGCAATGGTTGTTCAATGGTCGATGTCACTCTGAAAGAAGGGATTGAAAAAGAGTTACTGAACATGTTCCCGGAATTAAAAGGTGTAAGAGACTTGACTGAACATCAACGCGGTGAACACTCTTATTACTGACAACTGACTTTCCCGTTCGGATAACCGTCGGGAAAATATCACTACAATAATAACTTAATGGGATAATCTCTAAGTTCTAAGAGCAATTCAGAATATATATGGAACATTTTCAAACAATCAGCCTTGAGCAGGCTTATCAACATTGGCAAGATAAATCCGCCATTATGGTGGATATCCGCGATCCACAAAGTTTCCGGGGCGGTCATGCATCTGGGGCCTTTCATTTAACCAATGACACATTAAATGAATTTATGTTGCAGACCAATTTCGAGCAACCTGTAATGGTCATGTGTTACCACGGTCACAGCAGTCAGAGCGCCGCTCAGTATTTGCTGAACATGGGTTTTGAAGCGGTTTACAGCATTAATGGCGGCTTTGAAGCCTGGCAGAGAGACTATCCTCAAGCTGTTGATTCCTTATTACATAATCCGGCATAACAACACCTCATGATCCGCGTAATAGCTATTTCAAACCCGCGCCTGGCACAAGCTTTTATCGATTATATGGCAACTCATCAAGTACATCTGACTATGCGTCCGGGTCACGATGGGCAGCACGTAGAGCTGTGGCTGGAAGATGACACTAAACTCACCTTGGTTCAACAAGAGCTGGAACAATTTACCCGTGATCCGCTGAACGAACGTTACCAGGCGGCCAGCTGGCAATCCGGCGATGTGAATCACTCATTGAAATACCATAACAACCTGAATTGGCAATATTTGAGTCGTCAGGCTGGCCCGCTGACAATGACGGTTCTGATCCTAAATATCGTTGTTTATCTCTGGATGCAGTTCGCTGGGGATTATCAGGTTATGTCCTGGCTGGCCTGGCCTGACAACAGTCAGCACCTGGAGCTATGGCGTTGGGTTACTCATGGTTTACTGCATTTCTCACTATTACATATCATCTTTAATCTCATGTGGTGGTGGTATCTTGGCGGACAAACAGAAAAGCGCCTTGGTACAGGCAAGCTGTTTGTTATCACTATTGTTTCCGCTGTTTTCAGTGGCTGGGGACAATCATTATTCAGTGGCTCTCATTTTGGCGGCCTTTCCGGTGTTGTTTACGCTTTAATTAGTTATGTCTGGTTAACCGGTGAACGTGCACCTGATCGCGGCATTGGCGTTCCCCGTGGTTTGATGGCTTTTTCGATCCTCTGGCTGATTATTGGCTACTTCGACACGTTTGGACTCGCTATTGCCAACGCGGCCCATTTTTCTGGTTTAATTATCGGCTTACTGATGGCGCTGTGGGACAACCGTCATACCTTCAAAAATAACACTCACAACCGGCATTTTTAAGAAAATTAGGGGACTATCGTGAAGCAAACTCAACGGCATGATGCAATAGTTGAGCTGGTACGTCTTCAGGGCTATGTCAGTACTGAAGAGTTGGTTGAACACTTTAATGTCAGCCCCCAGACTATCCGCCGTGATTTGAACGACTTGGCAGACAAAAACAAAATACAGCGACATCACGGCGGTGCCGCATTGCCATCAAGTTCAGTCAATACCGCTTATAATGACCGCAAAAGCATGTGGTCAGAAGAAAAAGCCCGTATTGCCCAACGTGTTGCCAGCCATATCCCGGACGGCGCAACACTGTTTATTGATATCGGCACGACACCGGAAGCCGTCGCTCACGCACTGCTAAATCATAAAAATCTGCGGATCGTCACTAATAACCTCAACGTAGCTACCCTATTGATGACAAAGGAAGACTTCCGTTTAATCCTGGCGGGTGGGGAAATTCGTACCCGTGATGGGGGGATTATCGGTGAAGCTACACTGGACTTTATCTCCCAGTTTCGGCTCGATTACGGCATTCTCGGCATCAGTGGTATCGATATGGATGGCTCACTACTGGAGTTTGATTACCATGAAGTCCGCATTAAACGCGCAATTATCGAAAATTCCCGTTGCGTCATGCTGGTGACTGACCATTCTAAATTTGGTCGTAACGCTATGGTCAATCTGGGTAACATGAATCTCATTGATTTCTTATTTACTGACCAACCTCCCCCGCCAGGCATCCAAAAAGTGGTTGAACAACATAACGTTCAGCTCGAACTCTGCTAACCATTTTTCTCTTATTGGGGATAACACTATCCCCAGTCCCGCTTCTCATTCCACGTAATACTCTCTTTAATAGCTTCCTAATTAATGCCATATAAATCATACTGGTACGATAATATTTGTCAGCTACATCACGCGAATATATTTTTTCTTAGTTATATATTGGCTATTGAGCAATTTCTGATTACAATTGTGAGCGAAAACGAACATTAAAGAACTGTTTCGAACATTTTAGGGGGATGCATGGAAACCAAAGACTTGATTGTGATCGGCGGCGGGATCAACGGCGCGGGTATCGCGGCAGATGCCGCTGGCCGGGGGCTATCTGTTCTGCTGCTAGAAGCGCAAGACTTAGCTAAAGCCACGTCATCCGCCAGTTCAAAATTGATCCACGGTGGCCTGCGTTATCTGGAACATTATGAATTCCGTCTGGTCAGCGAAGCGCTGGCAGAACGTGAAGTTTTACTGAATCTCGCACCACACATCGCTTTCCCAATGCGTTTTCGTCTGCCGCACCAGCCACACCTGCGCCCGGCATGGATGATCCGCATTGGTCTGTTCCTTTATGACAATTTAGGCAAGCGTGTCAGCCTGCCGAGCAGTAAAGGGCTAAAATTCGGTGCTCATTCCGTTCTGAAACCAGAATTAGTCCGCGGCTTTGAATATTCCGACTGCTGGGTTGATGACGCTCGTTTAGTTGTCCTTAACGCTCAGGAAGTCAAAAAACACGGTGGAGAAGTCCGTACCCGAACAAAAGTTACCCGTGCATGGCGTGAACAAGATGGTTGGATGGTTGAAGCCGAAGATCTGCGGACAGGTAAAACCCATACCTGGCGTGCAAAAGGTCTAGTTAACGCCACCGGTCCTTGGGTTAAAGAATTCTTTGACGATGGTCTGAAACTGAAATCACCTTATGGTATTCGCCTGATCAAAGGCAGCCATATTGTGGTGCCAAGAGTGCATGATGAGCCACAAGCTTATATTCTGCAAAACGAAGATAATCGTATCGTATTTGTTATTCCCTGGATGGATGAATTCTCCATTATCGGAACAACCGATGTGGAATATAACGGCGATCCAAAAGAGGTGAAGATTGACGATCAAGAGATAAACTATCTGTTGGAAGTCTATAACAATCACTTTAAGCAACAAATTAGCCGTGAAGATATTGTCTGGACCTATTCCGGTGTACGTCCACTGTGTGATGACGAATCTGATTCACCTCAGGCAATTACCCGTGACTACACACTCGATATTCATGATGAGCAGGGCAAAGCGCCATTACTGTCTATATTCGGCGGTAAGTTGACCACTTACCGTAAGTTGGCGGAACACGCAATGGAGAAGATGATTCAATACTACCCCAATGCCGGAGAAGCCTGGACTAAAAATGGTCAGTTACCGGGCGGTAATTTAGAAGGCTGTGACCGTGACGGTTATGCTCGCTTACTGCGTAAACGCTACAACTGGTTACCGGAAGGCGTTGCGGTACGCTATGCCCGTACTTACGGCAGCAACAGCGAACTGATTCTGCAAGGTGCTAACAATCTAACAGATCTCGGTGAGTCCTTCGGCCAAGGTTTGTATGAAGCAGAGCTACACTATCTGGTCAATAACGAGTGGGTTGTTGAGCTGGATGATGCCATCTGGCGCCGTACCAAGCTGGGTATGTGGCTGAATGAAGCACAGAAGCAACGTATTGCCACATGGCTGGCGGAGAATGCTAAGCCACGTATAGAGATTTGATTTTTCTTCACAATAAGTCATTGCTCTTCCCGTTTAAAAAATGCGATTACCGCGAGAATGTTTTTAACATTCTCGCGGTTTTTATTATGTTGAATTTATGTCCTATTTCTCCCTTCAATGTTACATCAGTCTTTTCAATTCAGGATTGACGCATAAATTGGCATAGCTATTTATAATAATGAAGAGTGGATTTACATAATAAATGCAACATTGATAATCTGGAAGTAAACATGTCCGTATTCCTTTAAATGACATAATTCCATGGCTATTATAAAAACAAACTGGCAGAAATAAATCAATAAGATATTGAAGACAGAGTTTCTACTCCATAAAGTGAACGATTTAGCCAATAAACAACAACATTATCTACTGAAACACTGCATACTCCGAAGAAATTCATCAGGCGTTTTATATCACGAAGGATATATAAAAATATCAATCTATTTTTGAACCGGGCAGCTCATAGGGAAGAATAATCCCAGCGCCATCCTTAAAATCTTTAGGGTTTCTGGTAATCAATAGCCGCCCATTTTGTTGAGATGTCGCCCAGATTATTGCATCAGGGAGCTTTATCTTTTTCTCATGCCGGATTGTTACTGCGCGTTCTGCTACGTCACTTGTGACACTGAGAATTTCAAAACTATCTAAAAAAATTCTTGTTGCGTTTTCTTTGTCCTTGTCCAGCTTCTTAGCTCCCACCATAACCTCCATCCAAGTTATGCAACTAATAGCTGGACTGTTCCCATATTTTTTTAATGTCTCGGCAGCTTGTTCATATCCATTTAAATAGTCAATCAATATATTAGTATCGAATAGCGACTTCATAGCAATCATTGCCATTCCTTACGTAAACTATTCTGATATTCCAATCCATCTTGCTTTTTATCCCCCCATAAACCAAAGGCATGGTTATTCTGTTCTGAAATACTGGCATCAAGATAAGCATCTATTGCTTTTCGGATCTGCGCAGCACGTGACTTATCAGGAAAGCGCTCTTTTAAAACTTCAAGCTTTCTGATTGTTTCTTCCGGCAAATCTATATTAATTCTTACCATAGCAACCACATCTACTCCCTCCTATACACATCAGGTATATATATCATATATCTGATCATTTCAATTGTCTATTTTTAATCCAAAAAATTATAACTAGCGAGATGTTACATGGCTACTGATATGAATATTAATGAACTATTGGAAGCAGAAACTTCATTTATGCTGGGAACCCTGACGTTAGAATCTCACATTATCGGGGTTATGGAATACGAAAATGGCTGGATCAATTACATGATACCGGAATAATTTCAATAGATGACAAAGAGTTAGTGGTAACAAAAGTTTACACGGCGGGTCTTATCGAGGGTCATTTATATATAGACCGGGAAATAACGTAACAAGTAACATCTCCAGACAAGATCATTCCAGCACACTATTTACCTGATTTACAATAAATATCTGAGGAAGATCTTATAGGGAAGAAAGTAACTCTATCCGTGAATAATGAAGCAAGACACAGAGCAAATGCCGCACACTCAATGGCTCACTTTATGTTCCTAGCGTTAAACAAAGCAACAAATAATACATGGTCTAAAGTCTATGATACCGACGATTTAGGAAATTATAATCTAGATAAAGCTGCAATTTACCAATCTTCTATTACAGAGCTTAAATTAGTTGATATTTATCGTTTTAGTAAATAACTTAAGAAAAAGGCTTCGACAAAAATAAATTAATTGAACATCTTGATGAAATTAATAAATAAGTTAATAACACACTAAATAATTGGTTAGCCCAGGGAGCAGAAATAACCATCGAATATAAATAACTTTTCAAAATAGTGATACACCTTGCCAACGCCTTACACAACAAGGGTTAATGAGGCACCCTAACTCATCCCGGGTGATTTGAAGACTTGAAGCCGCATGAGGCAAGTTGGGAGCCTTATGAGGCAAGCTGGGCTCCTTATGAGGAAAGCTAGTCTCCTTTTGAGATAAGTCCAATCCATTGTTAACACTATTTATTGTTTCAGAGGAAAAAATCTCTTCTGGATTCGGTAACGACATACCCGGTAATGTGTAGGATTTATTCCGTTTTTCACCAGACGAAACCAAAAGCCCTTTACGTTCAAGACGAGGAAAAGACAAAATTACTTCTCGGGAATTTTTCTAGTTGTTCAAATTTGCTTCCAATAGTTGGATAAAAAAACGACTTCTGCTGAATCTTGGTAATTTCAGTGCATCCTTGCTTACATATTTTCTCACAGCACAGGGACGATGATGCCTTAAACATTAACCCAATCCACCGCCTCACGGGTCAGACGACCAATTTCTTGCCAATTCTGGCTATCCACCAGCACTTTACTCACCATCCATGAGCCGCCACACGCCACAACACGCGGTACTGCAAGATAATCACGGATATTCTTCAGCCCAATACCTCCGGTAGGCATAATCTGGAGTTCAGTATAAGGTGCCAGTATCGCTTTAATCATCGGCAAACCACCGGAAGGTTCTGCCGGGAAGAATTTCAGCAGTTTTAGCCCCAACTCCATTGCTCCTTCAATCGCACTGGGATTATTCACACCCGGAATAATCGGAATATTCAGTTCCTGACAGGCTTTGACGGTATTTGGATTAAAACCCGGAGAAACAATAAAAGTCGCCCCCGCTTCTCTGGCAGCAACCACTTGCTCACGATTCAGAACGGTTCCTGCGCCAATCAGCATATCCGGCCGAGCTTCTTTTAGCAGACGAATCGCTTCTGCTGCTGCCGCAGAACGGAAAGTAATTTCTGCTATCGGCAAGCCATTGTCAGCCAGCGCGTTACCCAGCGGAATAATATCTTCCGCACGATCAACCGCAATCACCGGGACAATTTTTAGCTGGCGTAACTGCTCAATCATTTGTTTCATCGCTTTTTCTCCTCCCCTTAAAAGAAGCTATCAATTATCGTTTTGGTGGCGCTAATTGGAATAATCGCCCCTTTATGCTGAATAACGATACCCGCAAGACAATGCCCCATTTTTACCGCTTGTTGTACTGAGCAATCTGTCAGATATCCAGCCAAAAAACCGGCGTTAAAAGCATCTCCCGCAGCCGTGGTATCAACCACTTTACTAACCAGCTCGGTTGGGATCTGCTCAATCGGCGTACCCTGCACCAAATTCTGATAATAGCAACCGGCTGCACCCCCTTTAACAATAGCTTCTTTAACCCCTGCCAGTTCGAGGCGAATCATGATTTCTGTCACTGATTTATCACCCCACAAATTGCTTTCATCGTCATCTGTCACCAGAGCCAATGAAGTGAAAGAGAGTAATTTCTGATAACAAGTCCGGGTTTCTGCCACATTTTCCCATAATGCCGGACGGTAATTACTATCAAAAACTATTGTTTTTCCTTGTGCAGCCAGTTCGGCTAACAGATTCAGTAATATTTCACGATCATCAGCAGGCAAGATAGCCAGGCTGATGCCACTGAGATAAATAGCATCCATCTGTTGCAACGATTGAATAACAGAAAAGAAATCAGGATGGCGAACCATATAACGAGCGGCAGAATCATTACGCCAGTACAGAAAACTGCGTTCTCCCTGCTCATCAAGCTGAATCAGATATAACCCTGGCTGATGAGCAGGATCACGCAACACCAGATGCGTATCGATGCCCTCATCCTGCCAATGTTTGATCATGCCTTCGCTGAGTGAGTCCATTCCCAGCGCAGTCACAAAATGAACCGCAATCTTTTTCTGGCTTGCCCGTGCTAAATAAACCGCACTGTTCAACGCATCACCACCAAAAGTCTGATGCATAGTGCCGAAAGGCGCGCCATTAAGCTCAATCATACATTCACCAAGAAATGCAATCCGCTTCATTGGTTTTCTCCCGGCAAGGCAAAATAACGGCGGGCATTATGAAAGCAAATATTCTCAACCATCTGCCCTAACATTGCTCTGTTATTAGGAATTTCCCCATTTTCTGCCCATTGCCCCAATAAGTTACAAAGAATCCGACGAAAGTATTCATGTCGTGTGTATGAGAGAAAGCTACGGGAATCGGTCAACATGCCGACAAACTGACTCAACAGCCCAAGTTGGGAAAATTGTTCAAGCTGGCGCAACATGCCATCCTTCTGATCATTGAACCACCAGCCTGAACCAAACTGTACTTTACCGGCAATACCGCTCCCCTGAAAGTTACCAGCCATCGTAGCAATCACTTCGTTATCCCGAGGATTCAGGCAGTAGAGAATTGTTTTCGGTAATTCATCTGTCACATCCATGCTATCCAGCAACCGGGATAGCGGCCAGGCGATATTGCTATCACCAATGGAATCAAAGCCACTATCCGCACCGAACAAATGAAACATGCGAGTATTATTGTTACGGATAGCGCCGATATGCATCTGCATGACCCAACCACGGCCCGCATATTGACGGCCAAGCCATATCAGAACCGCCGTTGTGTACTGCGTAATTTCGAGTTCAGAAAGAATATCGCCAGTCAGCCGTTTTTGCAGGATCCTATCCAATACAGCTTCATCAGGAACCGGTGCATAGCGCAGATTTTCTATACCGTGATCAGCCGCCCGACAGCCATGCGCGGCAAAATGATCAAGACGACGCTCCAGCGCATGTAATAGATCAGCAAAAGCAGAGATCGACACATCAGCCGCAGCCTCAAGCAGTTTGATGTAATCCGTGAAACCCGCCAGCTCAATTTTAAATACGCGGTCAGGACGCCAACTGGGTAATACTTCGATATCGAAATTGTCATCTGCGGCGATTTGATGGTGATATTCCAGAGAATCCACCGGATCATCCGTCGTTCCAACCATACGCACATTCATCTGCCGCATAATGCCACGAGTTGAAAATTCCGGTGTCGCCAGCTTTTCATTGCATTGATGCCAGATTTCATCCGCAGTTTCCGGCCCGAACACTTTCCCAGTAATACCAAACGGACGGCGTAATTCCAGATGAGCCCAGTGATAAAGCGGATTTCCCAACGTCAGTGGTACTGTTTTCACCCACGCCTGATATTTTTCATCATCACTGGTTTGTTTGCCGGTAATCAGTGATTCATCAACCCCCGCGGAACGCATTGCCCGCCATTTATAGTGATCCCCTTCCAGCCAAATCTGACCGAGGTTATCAAAACGGCGATTTTCGGCAATTTCACGCGGATTAAGATGGCAGTGATAGTCATAAATCGGCATAGCTGCGGCGTGTTCATGATATAGCTGACAGGCTGTTTGATTGCTCAGAAGAAAATCTTCACACATAAAATTTTTCATCTCTTTTTCCTACGCCCAGATCAGCGTGTCGCCACAGCGCGACGTGCGCCGTAGTCTAATAATTGTTGGTAAGCGTCACTCACTACCCGCACAAAATGCGGATTGTCTGACAATAGACCACCAAAAACAGCCAACAATGCGGGAACTACATCAACAGATAATCCATGTTGCCGATAAATAGATTTAAATTGGTCAACCAACGGATCACGTACATCAATCAATTCGCCTTGCTCATCTTTGCCGCTGATATAACGCATCCAGCCAGCAATGCCCAAGGCCAGATACCAATAATCGCTGCCATTCGCCAGATGATAAGTGACAGAATCAAGCATACGTTGGGGTAATTTCTGGCTGCCATCCATTGCTATCTGCCAGGTCTGGTGCTTAAGTCTGGAATTACTGAAACGCTCAATAAGGAGGTGTGCATATTGGAAAAGATCCGTTCCTGCCGGCATCGTCAGAGTTGGTGCCTGCTCTTTTAGCATCAGATCCAAAACGGCTTGCCTGTAATCGGGGTTCGTCATTGCGTCAGCAATATGCGCATATCCTCCCAAATAGCCCAGATAAGCCAAAAATGAGTGGCTGCCGTTGAGCATTCGCAATTTCATGGTTTCAAAAGGCACCACATCCTCAACAAATTGTGCTCCTGCCACATCCCAGTTTGGGCGGCCACTCACAAAATTATCTTCAATCACCCATTGGTGGAAAGGCTCACAGGCAATTGCGCATGGGTCATAGACACCCAATTGTTCAGCTATTTCTTCCAGCAATTCAGGCGTCGCCGCCGGAACAATGCGGTCAACCATAGTGCATGGGAACGTCACATTCCGCTCAATCCACTGCGCCAGTTTTTCATCTCGTAAACAGGCAAAACCAATCACCGCTTCACGGGTAACTTTGCCATTCTCTCTGACATTATCGCAGGACATCACCGTCAACGGTGATAAGCCACGCTCATAGCGCAAGCGAAGCGCTTCAACAATATATCCGATAGCCGATTTGGGCGCTGTTGGATTGGCTAAATCTTGTTGAATCAACGCATTATTCACATCCAATTTGCCACTGGCAGTATCGGTACAATAGCCTTTCTCGGTAATTGTCAGCGAGATAATCGCCACCTGCGGCTGTGCCATAGTTTCCAGAATACCTTGCTGACCCACCAACTCAGGATGTAAAGCATCGATCATCGAGCCGATAATTTTCAGCTCAGTTTGTTCTGCCCCTTTTTCCGCAATGGTACACAAGCAATCTTGATCTCTAAGTTGCTGAATAAGCGTCTGACCGGAGAACAAACTGACTTCACAAATCCCCCAATCACTGCCGGTTTTTTCCAGCATGTGATGAGTAAAAACCGCCTGATGCGCCCGATGAAAAGCGCCACACCCCAGATGAACAATGCGGGTATCCAGTTTCTGGCGATCATAGGCAGGAAAAGAAGCAACAGGACTGATTTCACCGTTGGCTATATTACGGATCATGGAATAGTTCCTTTAACGACGCAGATTATCTGAATAATCAGTAACTCAGTAACTCAGTAACATCTGAGGCAACCACAGGCTCAGTTGTGGCATAAAAGTCACCAGCATCAGAGCGATAATCAAAGCACAGTACATAGGCACCAAAGGTTTCAGTACCTTATTAATGCTGACCTCACCGATAGAGCAGCCAACAAACAGCGCACTACCTACCGGCGGCGTGCAGATACCAATAGCCAGGTTGAAAGTCATAATGATACCGAAGTGTACCGGGTCAACCCCCATATTCTGTGCCACCGGCAGGAAAATCGGGGTGAAAATCAGAATCGCCGGGGTCATATCCATAAAAGTGCCGATCAGCAACAAAATAAGATTAATAACCAACAGAATAACCAGCGGGTTTTCAGAAACCGCCATCAATGCATCAGCGATCAAATAGGGCAGATCAGCATTCGCCATTGCCCAAGACATTCCCATTGACGCACCAATCAGCAGCAGAACAATGGAGGTGGTCACAGCAGAATCGAGAATGATTTTTGGCAGTTTAGCGATACTGACTTCACGATAAATCAGTACCGCTAAAACAAAGCTGTACAACACAGCAATCGCCGAAGCCTCTGTCGCGGTAAAAATACCGGCAATGATACCGCCCATAATGACCACAACCAGCATCAGGGAAGGCAAGGCGCGAACCAAGGTGGTAAAAAACGCGCTCCATGTCGGCTTTGGCGATACCGGATAATTACGGTGCCTGGCAATAATCGCCGCCACAATCATCAGGGATACCCCCATCAGAATGCCGGGAATATAGCCTGCCAGAAACAGGGCAGCAATGGATGTACCACCAGAAACCAGTGAATAAACAATCAAGGTATTACTGGGCGGGATCAACAAACCCGCAGGACAGGAGGCAATGTTGACAGCAGCAGAATATTCCGGCTCATAGCCCTCTTTTTTCTGCATTGGCGCCATCGTTCCACCGACTGCCGCAGCCGATGCCACCGCTGAACCTGAAATCGCCCCGAAAAACATGTTCGCCATAATATTGACGTGAACCAGAGAGCCAGGCAAACGACCACCAATGACTTTTGCCAGATTAATCAGCCGGGCAGCGATCCCCCCCTGATTCATCATATTTCCCGCCAGAATAAAAAACGGGATCGCCAGTAAAGAGAAGTTATCAACACCCGCAGCCATACGTTGAGCGACAACGGTAACTGCCGCCTCCATTGGCAGAGTCATCATAATTGCCAGTAATGACGACAAACTAATCGCAAAGGATACGGGTATACCAAGTGCTAACAGCACAGCAAAGCTACCAAACAAAGCTAAAACCACTTGCCAATCCATAAACTCATCCTCTTCTGTCTGGTGATGTTAATGACTTTCAGAAACCGCAGTGTCTTTACCTGAAAAATTCTGAATCAGAGAAACAATGTCTGCCAGCACATAGAAAATCATCAGCATTCCACTGATTGGCAAACATAAGTAGACATATCCCATCTGTAGCCCTAACGCCGGTGTAATTTGCCCGGTTTCAAGCGTTGAGATAGCCAATACCGATCCGCCATACACCAGTACGACCGCAGCAAACAACGCTACCGCCGCCTGTATCACCAAACCCACAATATTTTTACCTGTCCCCTTAAGTTTCATCATTAACAGGTCGATAGCTAAGTGGCGGTGTTGACCTGTGGTATATGCCGCGCCAATCATGGCGACCCACATAAACAGATAACGGGCAAGCTCATCCGTTACCGTACTCGGCGTACCCAGCACATAGCGGGAAACCACCTGCCATGTGACACAAAACACCAAAAAAGTAGAAAGGCAGAGGGTAAAAAATGCCAAACCTTTATTGATGCAATCCACCAGGTTTTTCATGGGGTTTGTCCTTATTGGCCTTAATGAAGCCTCGTTTGGTTAACCAGATAGGGGAAAACTGCCTGACCAAAATAAGTAAAAAGCACTTTACGTCACCCGGATTATAAGATCCAGGTCAAAAAAACATCCAGTGAGCGGGATCACAAACTGACTGGTTGACCAAAAAACCGGGCTGTTTTGGGATCTTGGTCAACCAAATGGTTTTTACTTTTTGACTAAAGCCAAAGTAGTGCTTATGGTTTGACCGTCAGTTCAGTTGTACCCGTAACCTATTTACAGCAATTGGAGAACGAACAATGAACAATTCTAAGCGTGTTTTATGTACTGTCATCGGCGCAATGTTCGCCTTGGGAGCATCACAAGTCATGGCAGTGACAACATTAAAACTCAGTCATAACCATAACCGCGATCACGCAGTACACAAGGCAATGACTCAGTTTGCTGATGAAGTTCGCCAAAAAACAAATGGTGATGTTCGTATTCGGATCTATCCAGATGCACAATTGGGCAACCAGCGGGAATCGATGGAGCTGATGCAAAATGGGGCGCTGGATTTAGTCAAATCTAACGCGGCAGAACTGGAAGCTTTTACACCCGCCTATTCTGCGTTTAATTTACCCTATCTGTTCCGTGATAAAGCACACTACGAAAAAATCAAAAACGGAGAGATCGGTAAAGAGATCCTCACTTCCAGCAAAAACAGCGGGTTTGTCGGAATAACCTATTATGAAGCCGGAGCACGCAGCTTTTACGCTAAAAAGCCTATCCGTACTCCTGCGGATTTAAAAGGCATGAAAATCCGTGTACAACCTAGCCCAACCGCCATTTCAATGGTGAAAAACTTGGGCGGCAACCCAACACCATTGGCTTACGGCGAACTGTATACCGCCCTGCAACAGGGTGTCGTGGATGCCGCAGAGAACAATATTCCCTCTTTCAACCTGAGCCGTCACAGTGAAGTTGCAAGGTATTTCTCACTGGATAAGCATACGATGGTGCCGGATGTCCTGGTGATTTCTAATAAATCGCTAAATAAACTGTCATCAACACAACAAAAAATCCTCATGGATGCGGCAGCCGACTCTTCGGAATATATGACAAAGCTATGGGAAAAATCAGAAGCGAAGGAGCGCCAGAACGCAGAAAAAATTGGGGTCAAGTTTGTTGATGTTGATAAAAAATCGTTTGAAGAAGCGGTCAAACCTATGTACGACGACATCAAGAAAACTGATCCGATGCTTTACCGTATGGTAGAGCGCATCCGCGCAGTAAGATAATCATCATGGTGAAGGTCAAATGACCTTCACTCTTAAGCGGCATTTTTGGTTGACCAATTCCTGTTTTTGACTATGATCTATGCAATAATAATTATCATAATGGTAGTGATGTGATGAAGCATTTACTTGAGCCAAAACGCCCTTACCAAGAAGTCGGCGTTTCATTAAGGCAGATGATTGCCAACCAGCAATATCGTATCGGAGATCGTTTACCACCGGAACGAGAACTTGCTGAATTATTAGGGGTTTCCAGAACCGTTGTGCGTGAAGCCTTAATCATGCTCGAACTGGAAAACCTGATTGAAGTTCGCAAAGGTTCTGGGGTTTATATTATCAACCTCCCTCACTTGTCGTCGTCTTCATGCTCAGTCAACGCGGCAGGGCCTTTTGAACTGCTACAGGCTCGCCAATTGCTGGAAAGTAATATTGCTGAATTTGCCGCCATGCAAGTTACACCAAACGACATTGCGAATATGCGCCGAGCACTGAAAAGAGAGTCGGAAGATTTGGCTTCCGGTGAAGATGAATCCGGTGACAGAGAATTCCATCTGGCAATTGCGGAAGCGACACATAACAGCATGTTAGTCGAACTACTTAAGCAATCCTGGGCATGGCGGGAAAATAATCCCATGTGGCTGAAACTCCACACCCGAATCACCGACAAAGATTACCGTAAAGAATGGTTGCATGATCATCAGATCATTTTGGCCGCCATGATCAAGAAAGATCCGGCGGCAGCCAAACAGGCAATGTGGCAACACCTGGAGAATGTGAAATTACGTTTGCTGGAATTGTCTGATATTGATGATCCCTATTTCGATGGTTATCTGTTTAATTCATATCCCGTTGAAATAGCAAAGAAGCGTAATTAATTCAGTAAGATAATTTATAAATAAGTTTTTATATCCAGTTATTCTGGTGGCTGTTTTTCATTCTGAATTTGTGCAAAGGTAAATAACAATGGAACAAACCTGGCGTTGGTTCGGCCCAAATGATCCTGTTTCCTTAGATGATATTTGTCAGGCTGGTGCAACGGGTATCGTCACCGCATTACACCATATTCCTAACGGGCAAGTTTGGCACAAAGATGAAATTCTGGCCCGTAAAACCCTAATCGAAAATAAAGGGCTTATCTGGTCGGTTGTTGAAAGTGTGCCTGTTCATGAAGAAATTAAAACTCAGACAGGTCACTATCAACAATGGATTGATAACTACAAAATTTCGCTGAAAAATCTGGCTGAATGCGGCATAGATACCATCTGTTATAACTTTATGCCAGTGCTGGACTGGACACGTACTGATCTTGAGTATCTACTCCCTAATGGCTCTAAAGCCCTGCGTTTTGATCAAATTGCCTTTGCCGCATTTGAGATCCATATCCTCAAACGCCCTGGCGCGAAAATTGATTATACGGTTGAAGAACAAGCCCAGGCAAAAATCTATTACGACAATATATCTGATGCTGATATTGATAAACTCACTGCTAATATCATTGCCGGCCTGCCGGGTGCCGAAGAGGGCTACACACTGGAAAAGTTTCAGGCGCAATTGGATCGCTACAAAGATATTAGCCGCGATAAACTGCGTGAGCATCTGGCTTATTTCCTGCACCAGATTATTCCTGTGTGTGAAGAACAAGGTTTACGTCTGGCAATTCACCCGGATGATCCACCTCGCCCGATTCTGGGCTTACCACGTATCATTTCCACCATTGAAGATATTGAATGGCTGACAGCCATTGAACCCAGCCAGGCTAACGGCATCACGATGTGCACCGGCTCCTACGGCGTTCGTGGTGATAATGATCTGATTGAGATGATTCAGCGCTACGGCAACCGGATCTATTTTACTCACCTGCGTTCCACCCAACGGGAAGAAAACAGTAAAACTTTTCATGAAGCCGCTCATCTGGCAGGTGATGTAGATATGTATAGTGTAGTTATGGAAATCCTGCGTGAAGAATATCGCCGCAAAGCAGCCGGCGATAACCGTTTAATCCCAATGCGTCCTGATCACGGCCACCAAATAATTGATGACCTGAAAAAACAGACGAACCCCGGTTATTCCTGTATTGGCCGATTAAAAGGTCTGGCAGAATTTCGCGGGTTGGAATTAGGTTTAAAACGCGCATTTTTTGAGAGAAAATAATAAATACAAGTTACTGAATATATTTATTAGCAACCCTATAAAGGGTTGCTTTTTATATTTATCTACATTGATGTTACTATCAGGATATTGAAATAAAACTCTACTTTATTATTTTAATTAATTTGCTAACGGCAGAAAAATCTTGGCGAATTCTCTATTTTTCAATAAGTAAGAATAAGTTTCGGTTTCGCATATTAACTGCATTTACTCGGGTAAATTATATAAATAGTTGTGTTGAGGGTAATGGAAATATATACAAATAATATAGTGTCGGTTAGTTTTCATTTAAATTTAACGGGTTCGATAAGTTGTCATATTTAATGAAGCTATTTGATACATTAAATAAACCCCACGAAATATATTTCATAACCACATGATTTTAATTTGTTTACAAATTTAATTTTTCGTATAATATTTTACCTTAACGATTGCAGTGTTAATTTAGGTTCGCGTAAAAAGAGGGTAGGGTATAGTAATATTTTATCGTTAAGTTTGTTTAATATTTCATGATGAAAAATTTGAAAAGAAATTATTATGTATTATTTTATTATTTCTGATGGAAAATACTAAGTTATATTGCTGGGATTATTAATCCAGTAATAAGTTATAATAATTTAATTTCTGAATTAAGAGGTATATATGTCTACAAAGAATATGAATACAACTGATCAAACAGTTGGTAAAGATTCAGTTGTTGTTGGGAATGCAGAAGCACCAGCAATATATGCTATAGCAATTGGTGCTTCACCACTAGTTTCTAAATCAATTAGTGAGGCCGCTATTGCTATTGGGCAAAATCAACTGGCGGGTAGAGAAGAGAATAAGAATGAGGATGATAAAGTCATATGGCCAATTGCGATTGGCGCTGATTCTGTATCCAGTGGTTCAGCGTCCATTGCCTTGGGGCAAAAGGTTGTTGCTAGTGCGGTTCAGGCAGTAGCAATTAGTCAAAACTCCACTGCAACAGGAAATGCGAGTGTTGCATTGGGATCAGACTCTAGATCCAGCGGTTCGGCTGCTATTGCTCTGGGAAAGAAAGCTATTGCTAGGGGGAATCAGGCAGTAGCAATTAGTCAAAACTCCTCTGCAACAGGAAGTGCAAGTGTTGCATTAGGGGAAGGCTCTGCATCCAGCGGCTCGTCTTCTATTGCTCTGGGGCAAAAGGTTTCTGCCAGTGGGTCTCAGGCAATTGTGATTGGTCAAAACTCCTCTGTAACAGGAAGTCGGAGTATTGTATTAGGATCAGACTCCAGGTCCAATTCTTCGTCTGCTATTGTCGTGGGGCAAAAGGTTAACGTTAGTGCACCTCAGGGAATTGCGATTGGCCAGAACGCCTCTGTAACAGCAAGTGGGAGCATTGCATTAGGTGCAAATTCTGTTGCCAGCAAATCGAATGTTATTTCTGTAGGAAAACCGGGTAATCAACGTAAGATTGTGAATGTTGCTGCCGGGGATATTTCCAAGAACAGTACGGAGGCGGTAAATGGTCAGCAATTATATGTTGAATTGACAAGAATGAGTGCATTGGATATAAAAAATAAGCAACTGGAAATGGATATTAAAAAGCTGGAGAATACTATAGATAATCTTACCCGTTCTATTACTAATCTTACTCTGTTGTGCCAGAAAAATGCAGATGAAGTTGATTTGTTGAAGAAATAAATTCTTAACACATTGGATGATTAATAATAAATGGATTCAGCTAAACTAATAAGTGCATTTTCATGAAGGGCGGTTAGTTGCTATTATCTTAGCATCTTTCCTTTTCCAAAGGAAAATGCACTGAAGTCCATCAACCATTATCAAAACGTTGAAACAAAATTAGGAAATAAATTTTGTGGTAAACCAATTGAATCATCGTCCGCGAAAAGTCAGTGGAGGCAAAACACCAAATAAATTATTTAAGAGAACATGAGCATATTTACTTCCATAATTACGATATTGCACTTATTATGTGAATCTGCCAAAAATAGATAATAACGCAATCAAAGATATCAAAATCATATAAAAAAGGCAGAACATGAATATTACAATTCTGCCTGATGAAATACATTTGATAGAAAATATCTTTTGGTTCTAGATAAAATCACTCCCATCCAATCAGAGAAATGCTGTTCTCAATTCGTATTGGCAACCCTATCAATTAAACCCGGACAAACTCTATCTTCCAACAACGTATATCATTGACATAAAGACGAGGCGTATTCGTCTCAGGGTCCAGCTCAAAATCAATAATAAGTTCAGTACTAGGATAAAAATAACTATTCCCGTAAATTCGCCGTAAGGCTTCTTTTTTCCCGGGTAAGACAACCGCATCAATATAAAGCTTGTCACCCGAAGCTTCAATAGCAAATATCGCTTCTGTTTCGTGGCTATAATAACGCCCTGACACTAGCTGAATATCGATACCACCTTCATCGATCATCTTTTTCAAATAAAAAACATTCCCTTCTTCATCAATCTGCTCCAGTGCGATAACACGCTTATTTTCAATTACCGGTCTAAACCGGATTTGACTTCCCCTCTCGTGGAATGTCCCATCATGGCTAAAAATAATCGGGTTACCCTTTTCGAATAAATTACCTAATAAGTAACAATCTTCCTGAGTAATAATATAGGGATAAGGATCTGCCCCTTTGAACATACCAGTGATATCAAGATTATTGGTCTGGCAATCCGGTTTTTCTGGCTCAGTCATGTCAGTATTAAATAATACATCAAGACATCGATCAATAAATTCAACAACATTGATACCTGTTGCAACAGTAATAACAATACCTAATTTGGCATCAGGTAAAATACAAACTTCGGCTTTAAAGCCAGCATAGGAACCATCATGTCGTATTATCTTTTGTCCTTCACGTTGGCTAATAAAAAAACCGTAAGCATAATTATTACGATTACCATTGGTCAAATCTGGCATACGGGATAATTGAGGCAACAAATCCTGCACAATGGATGGCGAATAAAATGCTTTGATCCAGCGACACAAATCATTCACCGTAGAACGAAGCCCTGCACTACCCACTGTTGAATCGTTATGATCATCTCTTATCCACCGCTTCAAATTCTCTTTATAGGAATAGCCTATCGCCCGGTCAGAGATAATCTCGGTGACATCATCATAGAAAGAAGTATTATTCATCTTTAATGGGATAAAAATATTTTCCTTTGCATACTCTCTCAACGATTTACCCGAAACCACTTTAACTATTTCAGCCAGTAAATTATAGCCGGTGTTGCTATAAACATGGCGTTCTCCCGGAGTGAAATTAAGTGCTTGTTGCCGTTGAATCAGTTTTCTTAACAAATCTATATTGCGGTGATCAAAATCTGAATTTTTACCTGCCAAGCTATAGGGGACATATTTATCCCGTAATCCACTAGTATGGTGAATAAGATGCGCAATAGTAATGTCAGAGAAATCGGTAGGGAAATAATCCACATATTTTCCGACCTTATCATTGACGTTGAGCTTTCTTTCTCTTTCCAGCAGAGCAATGCAGAAAGCAGTGAATTGTTTTGAAATACTTGCTAAATAGAATTTAGTATTAGGGTGTATAGGAACAGCGTGTTCAATGCTGGCTTGCCCAATATAACGATTATAAATGGTTTCATTTCCATAAGTAACAGCAACTGCGAGAGCAGCGCCATTTTTTTTATTTTCAATATCAACCAGTTTGTCTATTTCCTTGAGAAAATATTTAATATTATCGGTAGATATAGTGGCTTCCATTATAAGTTTCCTTATTTGAAATTATACAAATAGATATATACATACTGGTCATACTACGTATGCACACAAGTACTGGCAGAATATGACCATTCTGCCAGGGATGAAGTTCATCTACCTTTTAGAAACAAACAGAATCCCCCACATCCTGCTAAAGAAATGCTATTCTAAATTCGTATTTACACTACATCAGTAAACTGAGACGAACTTCACCCTCCAACAACGTGAATCACTGATATAGAGATTAGGCTTATTCGTTTCAGGATCCAATGCAAAATCGATAATAAGCTCAGTGCTTGGTGAGAAATAACTATCCTTGTAAATACGCCGTAAAACTTCTTTTTTTCCAAGATAGACAACACCATCAATATAAATCCCATTACCAGAAGCTACGACAGTCAGAGTCGCTTCTGTTTCATGGCTATAATAGAGACCTAATAACTGCTTAATATCGATACCACATTCATCAATCTTCTTATGTAAATAAAAAATATTTCCATTTTTGTCAATCTCTTCCAGTGCTATTACACGGCCATGTTTAATGATAGGCCTGAGTCGGATTTTACCTCCCTCTTCCTGAAATGTGCCATCAGGGTTAAAGATAATCGGATTGCCTTTTTCGAATAAATTCCCTAATAAATAGCAATCTTCCTTGGTAATAATATAAGGATAAGGAGCCATCCCTCGGAAAATACCAGTGATATCGATATGACTAGTTCGGCAATGCGGTTTTTTTGGCTCAATCCTGTCAGTGTTAAACAACACATCAAGCCCCTGACCAATCAATTTAGTGACACCAATATTTGTTGCAGCGGTAATAGCGACACCTAACTTGATATCAGGCAAAATGCAAACATCGGATTTGAAGCCACCATAAGTGCCATCGTGCCGTATCATCTTTTGTCCTTCATGTTCGCTGATAAAAAAACCATAAGCATAATCATTACGATCGCCATTCGTTAAATCTGGCGTACGAGATAAATAAGGCAACAAATCCTGTACAATAGATGGCGAATAAAATGCTCTTATCCAGCGACACAAATCATTTACCGTAGAATGAAGCCCTGCACTCCCTACCACCGCATCGTTAAGATCATCCCTTTTCCATCGGTTCAAATTCTTATCATAAGCGTAGCCTATTGCTCGATCAAAGATAATCTCGGTTATATCATCATAGAAAAAAGTATCTTTCATCTTTAATGGGGCAAAAACATTTTCTTCTGCATATTCTCTCAGTGATTTACCTGAAACCACTCTGACTATTTCCGCCAGTAGATTATAGCCAGTGTTGCTATATAGATGGTATTCCCCAGGAGTAAAATTAAGTGCTTGTTGCCGTTGAGCCAATTTTCTCACTAAATCAATATGGCGGTAGTCAAAGTTTGAGTTTTTACCCGCCAAACTATAAAGCAAAAACTCATCCCGTAACCCACTGGTATGATGAATAAGATGCGCAATGGTAATATCAGAGAAATCGGCGGGAAAATAATCCAAATATTGTCTGACCTTATCATTAACGCAGAGCTTTCCTTCTTTTTCCAACAAGGCAATGCAAAAAGCCGTAAATTGTTTTGAAACACTCGCCAAATAGAATTTAGTTCTGGGATGTACAGCAACCGCGTGTTCAATATTGGCTTTACCAATATAGCGTTCATAAATAGTTTCATTGCCGTGGGTGACAACAACAGCAAGGGCCCCACCATTTTTCTTATCTTCAATATCAACCAGTTCGTTTATTTTATTGATAAACAACTTAATATTATTTGTAGATATATTCGATTTCATTATTAATTTCCTTACATTAAGGTTATACAAACAGGACATACAGATGCAGTCTAATAGATAATATCTTTAGGATCCCAATAGAATCCACGCCATAATGCCAGAAAAACGCTATTCTCCATTCCTATTTTATTTTCAACAATGCCAATTAAACCGGGACAAACTCTATCTTCCAGCAACGTGAATTACTGATAAAAAGGTGAGGTTTATTCGTGTTAGAGTCTAATTCAAAATCAATAACGAATTCAGTACGGGGAGAGAAATAACTATTCCCGTAAACCCACTGTAAGACTTCTTTTTTTCCAGGATAGATAATTCCATCAATGTAAATTTCATCGCCAGAAGCTGAGATAGTAAGAGTCGCCTCTGTTTCGTGGCTATAATAGCTCCCTAATAACCGCTTAATATCAATACCACCTTCATCAATCATCTTCTCTAAATAAAACGTATTTCTATCTTCATCAATCTGTTCCAGTGCTATCACACGATCATGTTTAATGATGGGTCTGAATCGGTCTTTACCTCCCTCCTCTTGGAATGTACCATCATGGTTAAAGATAATCGGGTTACCTTTTTTCAAAAAATCACCCAATAAATATGAATCTTCTTTGGTAATAATATAAGGATAGGGTTTCACCCCTCTAAAAATACCAGTAATATCAACATTACTGGTCCGGCAAGGCTGCTTTTCTGGTTTAGTACCGTCAGGATTAAACAATACATCAAGACATTGACCAACCAGTTTAACAACATCAATACCCGTTGCGGTAGTAATAGCAACACCCAATTTGGCATCAGGCACCATGTAAATATAAACTCTGAAGCCAACGTAGTTACCACTATGTTGTATTATTTTCTGTCCTTCACGTTGGTCAATAACAAAACCGTAAGCATAATTGCTAATATTGCCATTGGCTAAATGTGGCGTACGGGATAACTGAGGTAGTAGATCTTGAACAATAGATGGCGAATAAAACGCTCTAATCCAACGACATAAATCATTCACCGTAGAATAAACTGCTCCTGCACCGGCCACTGAATCGTTGAGATCATCTCTTATCCACTGGTTCGACTCCTCTTTATAGGCATAACCCGTCGCCCGATCAAAGATAATCTCGGCAGCATCATCACAGATACTGGTATCTTTCATCTTTAATGGGGCAAAAACATTTTCTTCGGCATATTCTCTCAGTGATTTACCTGAAACCACTTTGACTATTTCCCCCAGCAGATTATAACCAGTGTTGCAATACAGATGGTATTCCCCCGGCGTAAAGTTAAGCACTTGTTGCCGTTGAATTAGCTTTCTCGCTAAATCAATACTCCTGTGGTCAAAGTTTGCATTTTTACCCGCCAGATTATAAAGCAAAAGCTCATCCCGTAATCCACTGATATGGTGGATAAGCTGTGCAATGGTAATGTCAGAAAAATCTGTGGGTAAATAATCCAAATATTGTCTAACCTTATCATTGACACAGAGCTTTCCATCTTTTTCCAACAACGCAATGCAAAAAGCCGTAAATTGTTTCGAAGCGCTTGCCAAATAAAATTTAGTTCCGGAATGTGCAGCGACTGCATGTTCAAGATCAGCTTGCCCAATATAGCGCTGATAAATTGTTTCATTTTCGTGGGTAACAGCAACCGCGAGGGCGCCACCCTTTTTTTTATTTTCAATATCAACCAATTCGTTTATTTTATTGAAAAATAACTTAATATTATCTGTAGACATAGTCGGTTTCATCATTAATCTCCTTATTTTAAAGTTATAAGAACAGAGCATATATATGCAGTCTGTTAGATTACGCATGAGGGCAATACTGTAAGACGGAAATAGTCAATATCCAAGTGATCACTATTATCATTTAATATATAAGGAGCAATACAAAGTGACTGCGAGCACTCATCCAGATCAGTGAACTCATAATGGCAATTATTTTGGAACTAATAATGGCGTCAAGGAAAAGGCTATTGCCGGGCTAATTGCGACCCGGCGACACAGCTTTATTTAGTGGAAAGAGATATTTTCTTGGTACGAAAGACCAATACAAGTCCTGATAAAATAGCAGCCATACCCAGTAGACTTAGAGCCGGTAACGAATTTCCCAAAAATAAATAATCCATTACGGCAGTAACACCAGGAACAAGATAAAACAAACTTGTTACATTCACCAAATTACCACTCTGAATAAGCCGGTAAAGTAATAGTTGAGCGACAACGGAAATCACTAACCCAAGCCATAATAATGAAATAATAAAGCCCGGCACCAGTTGAAATTCAAAAGGCTGGAAAGGAACAAACAGCAAGCAAAGCAGTAAGCTAACACTATATTGCAAAGGTAAAACCTCAGAAGGAGCTTGATGAATTCGTTTCTGTAAAATTGCACCGGTGCTCATACAAGCCAATGCTGCCAGCGCAAAAGTAATACCCGCAAAAGAAAACCGGGATAGCACCAGGCTTTGATACACCACTAATATCAACCCCAGTAACGCTAATAATAAACCCGCTAAACGTACGACCGAAAAACGACGCTCGATCACTAACAATGTGATAATCGGTTGAATTCCCATCACTGTTGCCAGAACGCCAGGCGTGATCCCGTTATCTAAAGCAAAAAAGTAACAAATAGAATAGCCACCAATTAATAAAATACCGGTACCGGCTATCTGTTTGCGTGTGCCGTGTACAGGCAGATAATGGCTATTACGCCTGAATAATAATCCCAGAAATAGCAAAAAAGTAAACGCAATCGCAAAACGCATTGTGAGAATGGCAAACGCGGTACTGTGATCAAGTCCCCACCGCGAAAAAATCGCACCACTGCTCCACAATAAGACAAACAGCAAAGTTGAGCCATAAGAGATCCATTGAGCTTTAGAAATCATAAGAATTCACACCTGTCTCACATTTAACGTACCCAAACCAACGCAGCCAGCCAAATCTGGCAATACATTGAATGTAGACCATCTCTCAAAGACGATCATATTATACAGTTATGGATAATAACGGAGGTGGTGGAGAAGCAGGAGGAAAAATGAAGGTAAAACGCATGCACACATCCGCTTCGGCTAATACTAACCTACCAAGTGCAATCAGTGTGCATACGAGTAACGGCATAGTTTACATCTTCTAACATTTACATTAGTCATTTTTAAATATAGATGCATATTCCGTTATGGTCAAATATCTGTGAACAATTTTCAACATCATGAACACGTCTATGTCCACCAAATAAGATCACCATTTTGCAGTAATCCCATAAAGCAGGTCACCAGTAAACGCCGTTCTGGTGATGAGATAGTCTTACCATTTAGTACCGCATGGACTAAATTCCCATTCAGCAATACCAAATCTCCCGCCTCGATATTAATCACCATACTGGCATGATTTTCCAATAATTCAGATGGGTATGGGAAACCACTGTAGGTTAAACCAAGGACACTGCGTGATTGGTCATCAGGTTGAATGTTCCATACTTTTAATTGTCCGCCATTTTGAGGAACATCAGCGTAAAAATTTACCGCCATGACACGATTAATTTGTTGGATCTCAAAATCACTCTGACGCGGATCACTCAACTGTGCAAGATCATCATGAGGTAATAAAAGGAATTCGCCGAAATTATTCCAATACACAATTTTTGCATTTCCCGCAGCAACACCATGATACATGGCAGGGCGAATTACCTGTGAGTTATTACCACTAAAATGAGTTATTTGCTTAATGAAATGATCCATTGGATTGATCGTATCTTGAAACATCTCATTAATTGCCGGGCGGAAATTTTCTGCTTCTTCTATATATTGACTGGTATCTTTTTCAATATGAGATGCCCCAATAAAATACCCTTCAACGCCATCAATACCTTCGCCGTAACGAGGAGTTCGTGCTGGAGAACGCCAAAAATTCTCAATTATTCTCTTTCTGTGTTCTGGCGGAAGAAAATTACGAACCCGACAAGCAGCAAGGTGACCATTCAAAAGGCCAGAAACCACATGTATTGATATATTGTTTGATGTTTCGTATACAATAAATTCTGATTCTGCCAGCTTTATACCTCTAATGCCGGATCCTTCTTGCATAATAACAGACCTCCCCAACAGTAAATTCTTCGGGCTATCTATCAAACCTGTCGTGATTAATTGGGATTATTTTTCCTTTATAGATCTATGCAGCAGAGATCTACGCCTATGTAAAAAACCTAATATCGCAGGTACTGGACTAATAATCCTCTTCTGCGCAGCAAGCTGGGTTGCATACTTCTTGCGTAAATCAGGTAACAATTTCCAGTGAGTGCCACCTGAGATATGATGTTCTTGATGATAGCCATCATTAAACATGAATAAATTATAGATGCGGCCATAATAGCTCACTGAGTTTGCAAATCTGCTCTCCGGTTGTGCCCCGTAATGTTCGTAGTAGTTTTGAATATTAACCAGAACAAAAGCAAAATAGAGAGAAGGTAAATAACAAAATAAAGCCCATTCCCAGGACAGAGTGAATAAGATAATCATCCACACCGCCTGAAACAATCTATCTAACCTCAATTGCCATAACTCTTTAATTTTACTGGTTCTGGCATTAGAAAGAAGTTTTTCATACCCTTTATCAGCTTTACTAAGCGGTTTGTGCCAGATAAATAGAGACCAGCACATACGAACAAAACTATTATAAAAGGTCAATGCTGCGCCAAGGACAACATAGTTCCAAAGAGTACTATGTTCCCCGATTTCTTCTCCATTTATAAAGGTAGAAGAGGTATCCTGGGGCCCATCTTCACCTACTCCCCGATCGTTATTATATTTGTGGTGATTACGAACATGGGACAGGTGATAAGCCTGTACAGACTGCCCAATATTCATTGAATTCAGTATCGACACAAACATATTCATCACACGAGAAACAAACCAGGGAGTATGGGTGAAAAAATGCGATATCACTATTATATTGTAAGTTGTCATCAGTGTAAGAAGCACAATATTGACTAACCACCTCATAATAGTGAAATGATCCCAATACATGACCAGTGTAACTGTGGCTATCGTTTGCAGAATGCTGAATATGAACATGACTGCATCCCAAGCGGAATATTTCCAGATAGCCATCATTACTCTCCTAGCCAAGATAAGACTGTAAACTTCCGCGCCGCCTTACATCCACTGTTGCACAATGGAAGGAGCCACCGAAGGAGTTAAAATTCCTGAAATTACATGGAATCGGCGTAAAGCCCCAACGTTTCATCGCCGCGATCATGGGTTCATCCTGCTTTTCAACAATTACCCGCTTCTCATCCAGCATCAGAATATTCATGTTGATCCATTTACTGGTCATATACAGCGGATGATCGTCAGGAATAATCGGTTCAGGCGCATGCAGCACATCCCATCCCTTAAACAGCTCAGGAACTTTTAACACCTTTTTCGGGTTAATTAATAGTTTCCCAGGCGCCATAGGAACAAATGTGGCATCAATATGCATAGGACTATCATCATTAAATTCAAAAACATGAATACGATAATCATCACCTAAATGACGACGAAGCCACTCGATACCAAATTCATTCGTGACATGGCTTTTTTGCGCAATAATATCGCGCCCACACCGGATAAAATCCGCAGCATCAAATGTCGGTTCAAACTCAGTCACAGCAAGAGGAACACGATCCTTGCCATTAGGTTGATCCCATTCGAAATTATATTGTTCATCGATCAACTGTGGCTTTGGCCCAGAGCTCCATTTCGCGCCCTGTTTAAAGTAATCTTTAAGTAAAGTCTTATATGCCGCCGTTTCAAAATAACGGGAGCGCCACGCCAGCGGACATTCAATAATATCATCACCAATAACCAACAATACATCACGGGGCATTGCACAATATAGCCCTGTGCTGCTCCAGCCCGGTGCACCAAACACCAGAGATTGATCCTGAGGTTCTGGCCGACGTACGGTTACCCCTTCGCTTTCAAGAATATGAACAAACTCTTCTAATTCCCTGGAAGCCGCTTCAATTTGCTGTTGTGGAAATGACCGGCCAGCATGGCGTTGAAAAGTAGCAACTTGATTTTCTGGTAGTACAGACTCCAGAGACATATGCCAGGAAGGGAATCTGGCACCATCAACAACACCGACGATCACCTCTTCAAGAGGATCCCATTCGTTAAAGGAATTAACTGGGGAAGAAATTTCACTATCACGATCTATTAAATTTGAATCAAGCATGTCGTCTCCTGATATTTGAATACTATGTCGCCTTAAAACTGTAACAACTGTATTAATTGCGACCCTATCGCCATCAATGTAGACTTCGCAGAAAGCATTCAGTTTGAATATGAGGTAATGATTAATATGATGGCTCTACGCATCCCTACAGTTTGAAAAATTAAATGACTATGATTTTTTCAGGCTCAATAAACTCAAAAATAAATTATAATGCTTTTATTAAAAACGGTAATACACAGTTAAAAGCTTTATTTTTCCATCATGAAATATTAAATCACTGTAATCATCTATGATAAAAATATTATAATTCTATCGTGCTTTTACAAAGCTAAAATGATGCCATAAATTCACCTACCAACAATAATATATAGACATTGAGATTTGTAAAGGCATTAGATTTAAGCTCTGTGAAATAGAGCACATGTTATTGCTTGTCATATTATTATTTACTTATAAAATATTACCATGGGTAAATAAAGTGGGATTTATTTATGAGATATTGTTATTTTATTTTCTAATAATTAATTCCAACAGAAAAAGGCAGAACGATAATATTACCATTCTGCCTTTGACTAAGTGCATTTAATAGAAAACATACTTATGATTTAAATAAAACCAGCTCTATCTGATTATATCTTCCAAACCAAATTAAATCATTCTACAGAATCTGTGATTCCACGCACTCATTCAGAGATTTAATAAATACTTATTAAATCTCTACACCTACTATATATTTCAGCTTCATCAGCTTACTTTTTGCAATTTTTACTTTCACATCTAATTTTTCATGAAGAACACGTAAAAGAGACAGATAGAGCAGCACAACCTTCTCTTTATCTTTTTCACCATCAACCAGTAATAGATGGAAATCTTCAACCACGCCTAAAATATTCAGACTAACGATAACTGAACTGGGTGACAGAATATCAATCCAGACCTTCTCTACTTTACCTACTTTCAGTTCATCATCTACAAGTAATTCTTCATGTAACAGAATATCTTTCTTAATCATGATATAAACTCCGAAATTTAATGTAACTAATTGATAAATAACTTATATCATTCCAGAATACAGACAATAAGCTATTCACTTTTGCAACATAAGATTGTGACCATTTTCACTAGAAAATAAGTGCCCATCAGGAATTTATCCAGCATTTAGATAACATACACAGCATTTTTGATGCCATATTAACGCTTTATCTAATACATATAACTATAGATGCCATTAATGTATTGTCAATAAAATACAAAAATAAATTTAATTATTTAAAATCAATATTTTATTACCAAACAACAAATAAAAAAGATATTTCACAATGAAATGAATATACTGTTTCAGTAATTTTTTCTACCGGACATCATGACAGGCATTAATAATAATGAGAAATAACACCGCTATTTACCCCTACTATATAAAAGGCAAAGTCGAAAAATTCATTTCAAAACAACAAATAGCTTATAACATTTCATTATTATATTTTATGGAAATTACAAGCAGACAATTAATTATGTAAATCCACCGATCATGCAATTATTATATTATCAAATTGATTGCAGGCTATTAATTATCATTTTATTATTTATATCTATTTTAATTCTTGCATTAAATGTAATTATTTGCCGTTAGATAGATTTTTTTGACTCAAAATAAATATGATATTAACAACGAATACAATCCCAAGATAATACTATCAAAACGTGGTATCAATATTAATTATACCACGTTTTATCACTGAACTCAGTTTGGCTTCCCTAACATGGAATAAAAGTCCTGACCAACACCATTTAACTCAAAAACGCTTATCCAGAAGCCCTGGATAACCAATTTCTGATGTCTTCAACAATAGGCGTAATTTGCAAAACACCCTCTCTATCTTTAAATCCATGGCTTAGTCCCGGGTATTGATAGAAGGTAATATTATTTTTATTTAATTGCGCTTCCATTTCCATTGCTGCACTCACACTGACGGAATTATCATTTAGTGTTTGAATAATCAAAATAGGTCTTTTCGTCTGACTTAATACTTTATATTGATTAATACCGAGCGAAACCTTCCACCAATTAACGCCATGATTACTCATTTCCAGCTCACCAGCATGGTTACCGGTACGTATTTCTTTCTGGAACTCTCTGAATCCCTTAATAGCCTCATTAATATGCTCTGGTGGGACCTCACTCTTCATACTGTGAATAACATCATCAGCGAAATACCGGCCACCGCCATTCAGTGCAATCGTTCTATCAATATAATTAACTTGTGATGTAATTAAATTAGCGACCAAAGCACCTTCACTCCCACCTAAAATAATGATTTTATTATATTTACCTTGATTATTCAGATAACCAATAATCTGAATATAATCCTTAACCCGCTGTTCTGGCGTATCTGATCTTATATAAGCCTTAGGGCAATCCGAACGTTCCACCGCATCAGACCAGGGGAGAGAGGCATTAATGCCATATTTCTCTACAGTCAAAACATCAGTATCCGGATAAATATCACTGAATGTCTCATTCACAAATTTATTATTAGCTATACTATTACAATCAGAACCTTGTATCAGCACCAATAAGTTTTTTCCACCTCTTTGCTTGAGATAGTAAGTTATTTCACTACCGTCATGACGGAAAAACTGTTTATGCGTATCTGAGTAAACAGAACTTATATAACATAAAAAAACTAGCACAGACGCCAGGATTCTCTGGCGTAAATTAAAAACATATGCTTTCATTAATACCTCCTTTAGCTGACATATTAAAGACCACAAACTGGCAATATTGTTCCCGTCAGAAAAATTTTTAGAATTTGAAAGCAAGGTTCAGAGTTTTCTTACCCTAAGTCCTAACTATAATTACTACAACACCAACTTCCTAGAGATAAGTAATGAAAAGTGATAAATGCACTCAGGCAAAGAAAACATTAGCTGATCCCCGTTGGCAAGACATTCTCAATAAAAGTCCTGAACCCAATATCCCATTTGTTTATTGTGTACTGACAACGGGGATCTATTGCCGTCCATCCTGCCCTGCCCGTTTTCCTAAACCTGAAAATATTCTATTCAAGGATACATGGCAGGAAGCAGAACAAGCGGGTTTCAGAGCCTGCCAACGCTGTCATCCAAACTCAGAATCACTTGATGAGCAAAATATTCAAAAAGTTGCTCAAACCTGCCGGTTAATTGAAGAATCATATAAACCTATCAGCTTAAAAGTCTTGGCTGCTCAGGTTGAACTCAGTGAGTTTCATTTTCACCGGCTTTTTAAAAAACAGACAGGCCTGACACCCAAACAATATGCCGACTTACACCAAGAAAAACGGTTGCGCCATAACCTCATCGCCACAAAAGATTCTGTTACTCATGCTATCTACAATGCCGGATATGGATCTAATAGCCGCTTTTATGAAAAGTCTGAAAATATATTAGGTATGCGCGCTTCTCAATATAAAAAAGGAGGTAAAGGCTATACTATCCGTTTTGCTATCGGCACCTGTCACCTTGGGGAAATTCTTGTTGCGCAGACCGATAAAGGAATATGTGCTATATCCTTGGGTGATGATGCGGAGCAGCTTCTCCATAAACTACAGGATATGTTTCCCGCAGCGGAACTGATTGGTGGGGACCGTAATTTTGAAAAAACGATGGCTTACGTCGTCGGCTTTATTGCACAGCCTAAACCGAGATTTAACCTGCCCCTGGATATTCAAGGCAGTACATTCCAGAAACAAGTCTGGCTGGCACTAGAGAAAATCCCAATTGGTCAAACAATAAGTTATCAGGAATTGGCTGATTACATTGGTAATCCAAAAGCTGTTCGGGCGGTAGCAAATGCTTGTGCCGCCAACAAACTTGCTGTGGCGATCCCATGCCACCGGGTAGTACGTACTGATGGTTCAATATCGGGATATCGTTGGGGAATTGAACGTAAAAAAGTGCTGCTGGCGTATGAGAAAAAACAATCGCTGTAATATTCGAGATTTTTAAAATGAAAACCACTTTATCAACAAAAATCACATTACCCGATAATTATCATACCCACGATTTTTTCGCTTTTCACCAGAGGGATAAACAAAATATCGCTGAAATTGTCGAACAGAATCAAGTCAGAAAAGGGATCTGCTGGGATGGAAAACCGGCTGAATTAATCATAGCTATTGATTCGGCAATCGCACAGATACAACTCGATATTGATGGTGACACAATAACAAATGCGGATGATCGCCTGCCGGCTTTAGCCTCTCATATGTTAGGGCTTTTACAACCTGTTCACCTATTTGAGCTTTTATATAAAGAACATCCGATTATTGGTTCACTTATTTCCAAGCAATCAGGTTTAAGAATTTATCAGTCAGCCACACCATTTGAAGCATTAAGCTGGGCTATTATTGGTCAACAAATCAGCGTCAGTGCTGCTATATCTATTCGCAGGCGATTTATTCAGGCAGTGGGGATTCAACATTCTTCCGGGCTATGGTGCTTTCCAACCCCCAGACAAATAATCAACCGTTCAGAAGATGAATTACGCCAATGTGGATTTTCTGTCAGCAAAGCCAAAGCGCTACTCCTTTTAAGCCAATTAATTGAATCTGGCGAATTAACATTAGCAACCTCTGATAGTGCACAAGACATCCAACAGTTAACAGATAATCTGCTGGCGATAAAAGGCATTGGTATGTGGACCATTAATTATGCCCTGTTGCGGGGATTTAGTTACCTAAACGGTTCATTACATGGTGATGTCGCAGTAAGGCGTAATATCCAAAGACTGCTCAATCAGAATGAAAAAGTTTCCGCCGAACGGGCAGAAAAGTGGCTAGCAGATTTCTCACCCTGGAAAGCCCTGTTAGCAGCACATTTATGGCGGCAAGAATCAAATGCCGGGTATTAATGTTGGCTGTCAGTTTTTATTTGGCAGGTGCGGCTCACAGCAGACATCGAAGATTGCAAAACTGCTTCCACTTTCTAGCGCATATTTAACAAACAAGTTTTAGCTTAGGGTAAACAATACTTCTAAATTCAACTGGAATTTTTTCTTTAATATCTGCTAATATTTTTTTGTCTGCCCCGATATCCGCTATAAGCTCATTAATAATAGACTCTAGTTTCTCCGTTCTATCCCATTGAACTTTATAAGCTCCCGAATTTATCTTTTGTTCTACCCTCTGTAATTGTTTATTTTGTTTATAGGTGATCATCATGTGAATATCATTAAATTTTTTAATGGTTTCAATACTATCGTATTCACTCTCAAAAATAGCAGTTATGAGCTCATCAGGTTGAACACCTCTCACTAAACAAAAGGCTACCATTCTTTCTATAATCTCGTTTATTTTTAATGAACCGCTCATCGTATCATCCTTTTAACTTCTTCAAGTATCCCCGATATTGCATCTATTGATTTTAGCAATGTTTTATTGTCTCGATCCCTAACAAGCCCATATATCCTAGATAATTTTTTATTAATGAAGCGAACAACAATACCATTATTAGCATCTGTTGTCTTCAGATTAGGAATATAACGATTAAAAATATGATAGAGTTCAGAATTTTTTTCATCAATACCGTTCTGATGGAAAAAAATTTGTTATCACTCGATAGCAGCATAAGAATATAAATAAATGGTTTTGTAGTCGCCAATGAGTTCGCGCATGGGAGCTTGATATCACTGAGTTGCTCCTATTGGTGTAGATACTGTTGCTTGATGGTGCGGATGCTGTCACTGTCCGGTATCAGCACCAGACAGTCGTTCATGATTTTGATGGTGAGTGTGCCTACCAATATCAAAGCAGGCATCTTTAAGCCAGGGAAAAGCATTATCTGAATCTTGTAACAGAGGTTATATCAATCAGGTTTTTATTAGCAAAAATGAATATCATTATCAGGATAAAGCCGATCAACATATGTTCAATGATTTTAACCCCATCTTTCCATATGTCCCCATTCGATTCGCTAATCTGTTTACCATCTCATCAATAACTCAACCAAGGTAAGCTTATTCCAATGTTAGGAAAAGTATTTTTTACTACAAAGTAATTAATTTTTTTATTTGATGTTGCAGATCGCATTTTGGTGATCAAAAGAGGCGCTATTATGCATCAGTAAAATCGCTTAACGGCGGATAAAGATAAAACCGCACTCTATTTGCCCGTATAACGATGAAACTTGCCATTCAATCTTAATCATTACTATTCATTCAGAGGTCTATTATGGGCAGTACCGGGAGTGTAAGTGCGTGGGATGAAGCATTATTAATTGCGGCTATTCAATATCCTGTTCCAGTGATTAAGAGACCTGAAGATATTCAGGTTCAGGTACAGCAAATCTGTAAAACGATAAATTCAACTAAAGCCGGTTATCCTGATCTGGATATAATTGTATTTCCTGAATATTCTGCTCAGGGGTTGAATACTCAGATCTGGACTTATGATGAAATGTTGTTATCGCTGGACAGTCCAGAAGTTGACAGTTTTCGCCAGGCTTGTATTCGCAACGATATCTGGGGCGTGTTTTCGTTGATGGTACGTAATGAAGATCCGTCGCAGCCACCTTATAACACGGCGATCATTATTAATAACAGCGGTGAGATTGCACTGCATTACCGCAAGTTGCAACCTTGGGTACCGATTGAACCTTGGATGCCAGGTAATTTGGGTATGCCGGTCTGTGAGGGGCCAAAAGGCGCAAAACTGGCAGTGTGTATTTGTCATGATGGTATGTTTCCTGAGCTGGCGCGCGAAGCAGCCTATAAAGGTTGTAATGTTTTTATCCGCATTTCCGGTTATTCTACTCAAGTCAACGACCAATGGATCTGGACTAACCGCACTAATGCCTGGCAGAACTTAATGTATACCGTATCGGTTAATCTGGCAGGCTACGATGAGGTTTTTTATTATTTCGGTCAAGGTACAATTTGTAATTACGACGGTAATATTATCCAACAAGGGCAACGTAACCCTTGGGAAATTGTTACCGCCGAATTGTTCCCGCGTCTGGCAGATAAGGCCCGTGAGAATTGGGCGCTGGAAAACAGTATTTTTAATCTCGGTTGTCGAGGTTATGTTGGTAAACCCGGTGGAGAGAGAGCTAATTATTTAACCTGGGTACGCGATCTGGCAAATGGTGAATATAAACTGCCTTGGGATGAAAATATCCGAATTCGTGATGGTTGGAAATATTATCCAGAAGGTGTAAAATTGGGGCCATTACCGAAGATTGATAAGTAACTCTGAGAGGCCGATACTGTAGCACCATTTTAATTCATGTATTATTGCCAAGATTAAAAAGGCTGAGTTCCGTTAATTACAGAACTCAAACCTTATTAATCTATTCGCTGAAAGGTGTATATATAATAGAAATAGTTTACTTGCCAGAATTAATCATTATCAACAAAGCTTTTTCAATGCTGAGATCAGTTTTTGGATACCCAATTCAACTTTGCTACGGGGGCATCCTGCATTAAAACGAAGGAAACCATTGCCAACTTCACCATAAATTCTACCCGGCATAATAGCAATTTTCTCTTCATGGATAAGTATCTGCTGCAATTTGTCATCGTCAATATGCAAATTACGCAGGTCTATCCAGGCCAAATAAGTCGCCTGCGACGGCTGCCAGTTCAGTTGTGGAAATGCAGCATTGAGTTCCTGAGCAATATAATTCAAGTTACCATTCAGGTAATCGCGTAGTGCATCAAGCCAGAGTTGCCCTTCCCGGTAAGCCGCAATATGAGCTAATATCGAGAAAATAGCAGGAGAAGATAATCCATTACACTGCATTAATTGATGGGAATATACCGCACGACTATGATCATCATAAATGAAACCATAAGCCCCCGTCAGCGCAGTAAGATTAAATGTCTTAGATGCCGAAGTGATTAATGCCCAGCGAGTCGTAGCAACTTCACTCCAAGGAATATGTTTCGTTTCTCCCCTGAGTATATCCATATGAATTTCATCACTGATGACACTGACATTATAACGCTTACACAATTCAGACATAGTTTTAAGTTCAGAATAACGCCAGACTTTGCCAGTTGGATTATGTGGACTACACAGTAATAATATTTTTGTTTGCGGTTGAGATAGCAAGGCTTCAAGTTGATCCATATCACACACCCAATCATTGCCTTGTTTCTCAAACGGGCAAGAAAGCAGTTGCCGCTGGTTCTCTTGAATAATTTTATAAAAGTTATTGTAAGCAGGAGTATGGACGACAATACCTTCACCGGGTTCAGACCAGATTCGGATTAACTGCGAAACCATGTACATCACAGAAGGGCCATAAACCATCCAATTTGTATTAATTTCACAATTAAATTGTTGCTGATACCAATGACGTATAGCACCAAGAAATTCTTCATGCTGCCAGCTGCTATAACCCAATATGCCATGATCCACACGTTTCTGTAATGCCTGAATAACACAAGGAGCTGTGGCAAAATCCATATCAGCGATAGTAAAAGGGAGGAGATCGTCAGCACCAAAAAGATCTCCAATATAGTCCCATTGAATACACCAAGTACCGCGGCGATCAATAGGGGTATCAAAGTCAAACATTATTTTTTTCCTTTAAATTAATGCATCAAGCTCATCTTTTACCGACAGAGCTTGCGGCCCAATAACAATTTGTGAAGCATAATATCATCATGACTGACGGGGGAAGTATCCATCCCCAACATAATGGCTTTAACGGGTATTGTTAAATATTATTTAATAAATAGCCCTACGAATTATCTGGGGAAATCGCCTATCGTCGATAAAAATTTCAGAATAAAGTCTAACGTTCACCCCTTGTTGGATTAACAGACACATTACAATGACTTAAATAGTCATTAACAACCTCAGAATTATACATATATTAAGCAGAGAACAGGCAGAACGTAATATTACAATTCTGCCCAAGGAGAAGTGCGTTTGGTTGAAGCTGTTTTTAAATTTTTAATAAATATCATTTTCATCTCGTCAGAGAAAATCTTTCCAACTCCTATTTACAATAGTACCAATAAAGGTATAGCGGTAAGAAATTATTTTTTGTTCGAATTCTCCTACCAATTCATTTGAGTAATAACATTAATAACTCCAGTTGATTTATAAAGTTAAAAATATAAACATCTGATAGTTTCAAATTGATATTAATTATATATAACCCAGTAATGCCGCTTTAGCTATTGCCTGAAATTTGTTTCTACAACCAAGTTTCTTAACAATATTCATTAGGTGAAAATCAACGGTACCTTTAGTGACACAGATGGTTGCTGCAATTTCATTTGATATCATCCCATCTGCGGTATACCTTAATATTTCTAATTCTCTATTTGAAAATGAAGTTTCATCTATATAGAACGATTGCAAATATTTTGCGTTTGATGTCAAATATCTTATTATCCTAATATATACTCCTAAAATTTCTCCACTGCATTTATACATTGTCTCGTTATCAATATGCCCGTCTTTCCCCGCAACAGAAAATATTCCGTCAGTTCCTGAAAATGCAGGCAGCCCAAATGTGATCCCAGAACGAAATCCATATTTCTGATTCACATACCAAAGTTCTTGTCCATTAGATTCTGAAAAAAAATCTAAGTCCCATACTTTTGAAAAAGAAGGTGGAATAGGCCGGAAATTTAGAACGGGATCAATCATCCAATACTTTCTTTCTATATAAATGTTTCTCCAAGATTCATGATAATTATCAAAAAAATACACTTCACGGTTAGATATAGGAAAGCGGGCCTTTAAGACAAGAGAGAACAAGCTAAACCCCGAGATTTTATTAATAATTTCACAAATTTCAGCCACAAAATGAGCATCTAAATCTAATTCATGAAATTTATAGGGTGAGGTATATGTTCTATAAATATTCATTCAATGTCCTCTTGAAAATTAAGAATATTGATAGTAAATCCCAGTATTAATTATAGTAGCAAAACTCCCATTTAATAAAGAAAATAATCATTTACTGTTATACAGACTAAAGATATCTGGTAAGTCACAATGTACTATTAGTAAATAAGAGAAATTATATAAATATGACTGAAATTTTAATAAGCAAGAAAAACTATATCTAAAGAGATAATATATTCATATGGATAATATTAAACTATTCACAAGAAAATATAAGCAACCATTCAACACATTAATCTAAAACTCTTTTATTTTATCTTTTGTAACAATAAGTTAAACAAAACATTTAACTATATAAATCAACCCCTAATAAATATATTAGTAATTTTTTCGTATAAACTATGATTTATACCAGTGGATATTTCAGATTTAATAGTTAATTATAAAGAAAATTATTATTATAATAAAAAAATAACCTTGCTATCCCCAATAGATAATTTTAATATGTAAAGAGGTATTATAATGAGTGAAGCAATTCAAGATCAAAATAATATTGTCACAGCCAGGAATTCTGTTATAGCCGATGTTACCTTTGTTATTGATGTTGATTCAATTATTGAATTTATTCGTGATAACCAAGTTAAGAATTCTCTGGACTCTAAGAATCCAATAACGATCAAGGAGTATGTATATATAGCAAGTTATACTCCCACAGATGGAATGAAACTTAGTAGTTCATCTGGTGCCCGTATAACTGTTCCCGTAAATGCAAATATTAGATGGAGGGCTACAACTGTATCTAATAATTTCGACTATTCTATTATATTGTATAAGTTCCAAAAACTTAGTCTAGGAGAAGATGTCATCTCTATTCCATCACAAATATGGTCACAGAACCCAACAGGTAAAAAAACGCCAATGATCCCTTCTGGGGTTAATGCAGCAGAGGATGAACCTAAGCCAATTTTTGTTGAATCTCGAGATAGTTATTTTCAAGCAACAGCTCATAAGCCAGGTGTAGAACGATATACATGGTTTTTTGCCGCTTATGACGGTACAAAGCTCCTAGGCTATTATCGATACGATCCATATGTTGAAGTAACTAATAGTTAAGCATTTGTATACTGTCATTCCCTACTGGAAAATTATCAAAATAGTTTTCCAGTATTTTATTTTCCACTTTATTAATTTACCTAAACATATATAACAAACACCGAATTATATAAAAAAATTAATAGTATTATTGGGCGGATTCACATAATAAGTGCTCTTATTAACTTATTATTATCTGCATAACCAATCAATTGAAATTTATAATAGGAAATCGAGATGTAAAAGAAACGCCAATCGTTAATCAGAGCATGATATAACCAGGAGTATGCTTTAATAACGAATCAGTTAGCCAATACGAATGCAATTACCTATCAGGCTAAAACCCCATATTTTTGTTTTATGGAATAAAATATCATCCTTATCGGTGAATGTATGATAAAAAGAATATCTATTTTAATATTGTGTGCTATTTCCTTTCAAATAACCGCTTCACCCGCAGAGTTAAATGATAATCTGCCGATGACTGAGGCCAGGAGAACGTTGTAAGAGAGTTCCCGGGAAATTAACCAACTGATAGAACAACGCCGATATCAGCAATTAAAACAGCAGGCTAATACCATCCCTGAATCGACACCTGCGCCTGCACTGCCGGAATCCAGGCAATGTCTGCCGTTAACAGGTGTTTATCTGAAAGGGGTCAGCAGGAGGTGTTTGGTTCGCCGCAGATTATGTACTGGCAAACCCAAATGGCATCACCTGTAATGGATGCGGTTTTGTCAATACTAACCGCGCTTCTCTGGTCGTTGGCAATCCACTAGTGGAACAGGATAATCTGCAAGGTTTCAGCACTTTTGATAATCAGAATAGTCTGAGAATTAAATCGGACGGCTTAATTGCCAACGCGGTTCTTGATCTTATTGCGCCTAAAATTGATAGCCGGGGAACCATCACCGCTCAAAAATGCCGGTGTAGATGCTAAAGGTGATATCCATTTTGATAACGCCACCAACAGCACGACGAAAACAGCGACCGGTTATAACGGTGAAGCATCAGCTAAAGGAGGAACAACTCCAGAAGGCAAGAATATTCATATCGATCTTGGCGGCGGTTACCACACTGATAGCAAAAACAGGAATTAAGTATCTGTGTATGTTGAATTGTTAATCATCATCTTAAAGTGGCATGATGTGATCACTCCTATTTATTCAAGGTAATGATTGAGGCTATACATGCCAAAAGATGTAGAAAGACAGGAAATAACAGAACATCAGTTGGAAAGGTTATCCAGAACACCTTTGGAAAAGGGCATTCACCACGGGAAAAAAGCGATTTCTCTGACGGTCAGAGCAGGAAACTATATCCGCAGTATTCCTATCGTCGCTCACTTTATCCGGGCAACGCTGCGCTTTAATGATCGGATGGGTAATCAGTTTGGGGCGGCAATAACCTATTTTTCATTCTTATCACTTATCCCCATTCTGATGCTCTCTTTCGCCATTGCGGGTTTTATTCTGGCTTCTAATCCTGATTTACTGGCAAAGCTAATCAATGGTATCGCAAACAGTATCAGTGATCCGACACTTGCCAATACGTTGAAAAATAGTGTCGATACTGCGATTAAACAGCGTACTACTGTGGGATTAACCGGTTTGGCAATTGCTCTTTATTCCGGTGTGAACTGGGTAAGTAATTTACGCCAGGCAATTCTTGCCCAGTTTCACCCTGTCTGGATACGGAATCAGGAAGAGAACGAGAAAATCTATTTTAAATATATCCGTGATGCCATTTCTCTGATTGGGCTGTTATTAGCTCTGGTGATCACCCTGTCACTAACCTCTATCGCCGGCTCCGCTCAGGCAACCATCGTTAAGATATTAGGGCTAGATGGTATTGAGTGGCTACGTCCATCCTGGTTCCTGATTGGCCTGACAATTTCTATTTCAGCCAACTATCTGCTTTTCCTGTGGCTATTCTGGGTATTACCCCGCCACCAGCCCGAACGCAAGGCGTTGTTGAAAGGAACACTGATGGCAGCTATAGGTTTTGAAGTTATCAAATATATTATGACCATGACGCTGCCACGCCTCGCCAGCTCCCCTTCCGGCGCGGCTTTTGGCTCTGTTATTGGCCTGATGACATTTTTCTATCTCTTTGCCCGTTTAACGCTATTCTGCGCTGCCTGGATAGCGACCACGGATAATAATCATAAAAATACCGAATGAATGCGCCCCGGCAGAGCGAGTCTGCCAATAATAACCAATGAGAAGGAGCTGTTTATGCCGTTTGTCAATATCAGAATTACCCGTGAAGGTGCTACAGCAGAGCAAAAAAAGCAATTAATTGAAGGAGCTACTCAGTTACTGGCCGATGTATTGGGAAAAAATCCCGCAACAACTTTTGTCATCATTGATGAAGTCGATACTGATAATTGGGGAATCGGCGGTAAGAATGTCACTGAACTTAGGGCTGAGGCTAAAAAGTAGTCTTCCGAACATGATAAAGGGCGGTATTCCAGCCCTTCACATTACTGACTTTTAGCGTCTCGATTATCAACTGTTTAGTTTTCATCAATGATATTAGCCCGGCAGGAAAATACATCGACTAAGCTGCATACTTGATAAACCTCGAATTGAAATAACTGATGACGCGTTTTGGTTGGCGTTGTAACTTGCGCATACAAGAACGAGTTCGTTTTTTGATCTCTTCGACACTACGCATTGCTGGCCTGCTGTGGCCTGCTGTGTATCATCCCTTTGACATCACAGTTCAGATATTCATCTGAATTCAGTTCCGGTGAATAAGCCGGAAGATAAAACACCTCCAGAC